>JBILDK010000013.1:0-17024 GCA_044352625.1 Planctomycetota bacterium | reverse complement strand
TCATAGGCATCGAACTGTTCGATGCGGGCGATGAGCACGGAATCGGCTTTCATCGCATCGCGCACGCGCAGCAAGGTGTTGGTCGGGAGATCGTTGGTAAACAGCACGTCCTGGGAAAACAGCTGGGCGCGTTGCTCGGACGACAGCGTGACCACCTCGTGCAGGCCGCATTCGCGCAGCGATGCGGCCAGGCTGTCCGTGGCGATTTCAGCGGCAGAACCGACGCCGCTGCCCAGCCACACCGGCACCACCGCGATCCGCCCGGGCCCGGCCGCCGCCGGCGTGGTGTGCCAATTCAGCGTCTCGGGTGGCCGATGGGTGCAGCCTGCGACAAGCACAAGGCAGAACAACACGAGTCCGGACAGGGGCGCGTTATGGTCCATCGCTGGTCTCCGCAACCTGGGTTCGAATGCGATCTTGGATTTCCGGCAGGCTGCCAAGGCGTTCCGGGCTGAGCTTGAGCACCGCCGCGGCAAGCAGGTAGTATTCGCGTTCGCCGCGCAGGCGTTGGAGTTCGCTGGTGGCCAGGCGGGCCTGGATGGCGTCGCGTTCAGCACTGCGCTCGGAGAGGGTCTGCTGGGCGGCCACCAGGCTCTCCTCGGTGCGCGCCAGATAGTCGGCGCGCTCCGCCAGGGTCCGGCCTTCGCCGCGCGCCTCAGCGAGTTCACCGGTGAGGGCGGCGGCGCGGGCGGCTAGGGCCTGGTTCTGGGCCTGGGCCGCATTCCGTTCCTGTTCGAAGCGGCGCAGGCGTTCTAGCACCGTTTCGTCGCCGCCGCCAATGCGCAGGGATGAGCCCTGGGCCAGACCGCCTTTGCCACCAGCACTGCCTGGTTTGGTGCTGAGCTGCTTTTCCAGCCCCGCGATCTTGGCATCGAGCGCCGCCAGGCGGGCCTCGACCGGCGTTGGGGCCTCCACGCTGGTGGTCACGGCTGGAGCCGGTGAGGGGGCGGCGCGTTCCTGGCAGCCGGCAAGTATAAGTAGAACGGCCCCCAGCATCACCTGGAGCGCAGCCACGAGCGTCTCCCTGGGGGCGCGACCGTCCCGGTTGCCGGGGGGTGGATTCAGGTCAATGGCCATGAGCATCTTTCTTGGGGACGGTGGGGTGCGTCCCGCCCGCGTCCAGTTCAGCCCGCGCCGCAAGGGTGGTGCGAACCTGGCCTTTGAGAGTGGTCACCGCCGGATCGGTGCTGTCGAGCTTCAATACGCGCACGCACAGATCGAAGTAGGCCCGTTCCGCCTCGATGCGGGCCAGTTCCTCGCCAAGCACGGTGCCGTTGATGGACGTTTTCTCAGGTGGGGCAGTGAGTCGGGCGTGCAGCGCGGCCAGGGCTTGATCGGTGCGTTGGGTTTCGGCGTCGCGCACGGCAAGGCTGGTGCGCAGCGGCGCGGAGGGATCGGAGGTTGTTGGCGGGGGAACGGGAAACGGATCTCCCGCTACCACGCGGTCGCCGGTGGCCAGGGGGCGCAGTCGGTCGGAGAGCCCGGTAAGGCGGGCGGTGAACTGGCCCGGGGCGCCGCGCTGAACCACCGCCAGGCCCTTCATGCGCGCGGGGGCCCCGGCGTCGTAGATGCGCAGCACCGTGCCCGGTTCCCAGGTGGTGGGCGCGGTGCCCTCGATCAGGGTCACCCCCTGGGCGGTGCTGGTGGAGACCACCGCGGCGGCGGCGGTCGGGGTGGCGGCCGGGATCGTTGCCGCCACCTGCGGGCGGGCGGTGCAGCCGGCAAGCAGGAGAACGGCGACGAGCGTGTGGGGCAGACGCATGGGCAAGAGGCTCCGTTGCGCATCCAAGCGAGGGGCGTGCCGTGGTTCCGTAAAATGAACTGAGATCCTGTAAGGTCAAAGGTTTGCGATGCGCGAACCGGGGGCAGGTGGTCGCTCTGCCCAGGGCGCGGTGTGGGAAATCTGGAACCCATCTGGGACGTTCGGCTCGGGATTGACCACGGGAACTTGCCTTATAACCTGCTTGTCCCTTTCGCAGCGGCGCCCCTGCGCCTCTGCCGGGCCGAAGGTTGCTCTCGCACCGCCAGGTGCCGGGATGCACGCCAGCCTCCGGTCCGTCTCCACACTGCGTGCATCCCGCCCCGCCGCCCGTGCAGAGGACGGCGAAGGATTATCACCATGGCTATCGTCAACGCCAAAGACCTGATCGACGCCGGCGTCCACTTCGGGACCAACGCCAGCCTCTGGCACCCCAAGAACAAGCCCTTCATCCACGGCAAGCGCAACGCCGTGCACATCGTCGATGTGAAGGCCACCCTCAAGGGCCTGATCAACGCGTACTACTACGTCGCCAAGCTGGCCAAGGCCAACAAGACCATCCTCTTCGTCGGCACCAAGCGCCAGGCGAAGGATGTCGTGCGTGACAGCGCCCGCGCCGTGGGCATGCCCTTCGTGGCCGAGCGCTGGCTCGGCGGCACCCTGACCAACTTCGACACCGTGCGCAGCGCCATCCGCCGCCTCGACGAGATCGAGAACCGCATGGCCCGCCCCGAGTACATGCGCGAGTCCAAGAAGATCCAGGCCCGCGACGGCCGCGAGCGCCGCCGCATCCTGCGCAACCTCGAAGGCGTGCGCACCATGAGCAAGATGCCCGACGCCATGTTCGTCGTGGATCCCAAGCACGAAGAGACCGCCATCGCCGAAGCCCACCGCATGGGCATCCCGGTCATCGCCCTGGTCGACACCGACACCGATCCCACTCAGGTCAGCCTGGCCATCCCCGGCAACGATGACGGCATCCGCGCCATCCAGGTCGTGATCAAGGTGCTGGTCGACGGCATCAACAAGGGTCGCGCTGACGGCGTTTCCGCCCCGGCCGCGACCCCCGCCGCCGGCTGAGCCGCACTCCCCTTCCGCCAACCATCTGCCCGAACCGCCAATCATGCCTGCCATTACCGCCAAGCTCGTGATGGAGCTCCGTGACGCCACCAACCTGCCGATGATGAAGTGCAAGCAGGCCCTTGAAGCCAACGACGGCGACAAGGCCGCTGCCATCGACTGGCTGCGCAAGCAGGGCATCGCCGCCGCCGGCGGCAAGTTCGCCGATCGCGAGACGCCCAACGGCTCCTGCGCCATGGCCCTGGCGGCGGATGCGGGCGTGATCGTGCAGCTCGGCTGCCAGACCGACTTCGTCGGCGGCAACGATGCGTTCAAGGCCTTCGCCAAGGAACTGGTGGACCTCGCCCTGGCGACCAAGGCCGACAGCGTCGAGGCGCTCAAAGCGCACAAGCTCGGCGATCTCTCGATCGACGACGCCATCGCCGGCAAGATCGCCCAGATGGGCGAGAAGATCGTCCTGGTGAAGGTGCTGCGCTTGGTCGGCCCCCAGGTTACCGGCTACAACCATGGTGGCAAGATCGCCACCCTGGTCTCCGGCACCGGCGACGTACTGAAGATCCGCCAGGTGGCGCTGCACGTGGCCAGCGCCAGCCCGTCGCCCATCGCCCTGAGCAAGGATCAGGTCGATGCCGCGGTGGTCGCCAAAGAGCGCGAGATCCTCATGGCGACGCCCGACGTCCAGGCCAAGCCCGAGGCCATGCGCGGCAAGATTGTCGAGGGCAAGCTCGGCCGCTTCTTCAAGGAGAACGTCCTGCTCGACCAAGAGATGCTGCTCGACGCTGAGAAGGGCGAGACGGTCGAGGCCTATGCCAAGCGCACCGGCATCACCATCACTGGGTTCGTCCGCACGGCCGTCTAAACTGACGCATATTTCTCTGCTACGACACGGAACGGTGCCCCCGTTCCGTGTTTCTTTTATCCTGACTGTCGCAGTTGGTGGTTGGTGGTTGGGTTCTGGTGGTTGGGGGACAGCACCTTGCGATGCAGTCCCCAACCACCAACCACGTTTTTCGGGGTGAATGAGCTATCGCTTCCCAATGGCGCGGTCAGCGCGGTAGGCATATCAATCTGGCGGCGTGGGCCGGGCGCGTGGGCCTGACGCCGGGCACGGCCACAGTGTCACGTCCGGTGATAGCCACGGGCAGATTCAGGGAGGTTGAGCGACGGTACGTGCCGCCGCCTTCCAGAGGTCGTGGAAGTTCCACCACTGGTGCGGATGGCGCACTGCCACCGCCGCCAATCGTACAGCCCAGGCCTGGGCCATGAGCGTGGCCACCAGCCGCCGTTCACGGCGCGCAGCGCCTGGGGTCCAGGCACAGGAAAGGGCCTGTTCGACGCGTAGGTGCCACAAGCCCGGGCGCAGTTCAATCAGGAAGCAGGGTAGCACCGGCACCCCGGCCGCCGCTGCCATCAGGAATGGCCCACTGGGCACGCGTACTGGGCCGCCGAGCAGTGGTACTGGGATCGCCCTTTGGCTAGGCAGTACGCGGTCGCCGAGAAAACACACGGTTTCGCCGGCGGCCAGGGCCGCCGCAACCGCCCTGGCCGCTCCCGGGCCTTGACGCGGGTTGATCAGCCGCGGCGGGGTGTCGCCCATGGCCGCGTCAACCAGGGTGCGCACCCGGGGGTCCTCGGCGGCGAGCATCACCGCGTGCACCGGCTTCCCGCCCAGCCGCGCCAGCAGCCGACCGCCCAGCTCCCACGCGCCCACATGGGCCGAGAGCAGCACGCAACCCCTCGCCATTGCTGTGCGCATGATCCGCGCCTCGCGCGGGGTGGTGGTGATGCACACGTCGCGCGGGTGGGAGTAAGCGCATATGCGATCGGCGCACATGCGCGCGAAGGCCGCGAGATGGCGCAGCGCCGCCGCCTGGCGCCGGTCGCCAGGCCAGGCGGGCCGCACCCGTCGCCACCACCCATCGAGCACCGGACGCAGCCCCGGCAGCAGCGCCAAGGCCAGCGGCGCCAACAGGAGTCCGCCAAGGTGCGCCAGGCGCGGACCACCTCGGCGCAACAGCCACACCGCCGGCGCCATGGCCCACACACCACCAAGACTGCGGCCGCTCCAACCGCGTTCAGCCATCGCGCTCTCCGACAGCCAGCAGCGCGGCGCGCGCGGTCTTGTGCGACGCGGTGAGCAGTCCGTTGCCGATGCTCGGCATCAGGTGCACGGCCCGATACGTCGTGAGGCGCAGCCACGGGGCCGGAGCGTTTTCATTCCATGCGGTGATCGCGGCTGAGGCTGAGGCGGGCGCGGCCGCCAGCACGCCATGCAGGTTTCCACCGTCGGGCGTGAGCGCCACGGCGGCGGCATGGATGCCCGGTCGCCCTTCGAGCCAGGACTCGATTGCGCCCAGGTCCGCCTTTTCTCCATTCGCCATTTTCACCGTGGCATCTGCGCGGCCGAGCAGGCGCAGCCCCGTGGGTTCCCAGCGTCCAAGATCACCGCTGTCGAGGCAGCGGCCGATCCTGGGCAGGTTGCGCAGGGCCGGCGCCGGGGTGTCGAGGTAGCCCGCCATCACGCCAGGACCGGCGACCAGGACGTGCCCCTCGCCATCCACTCCGACGCTGACCCCGGGGATGGGCTGGCCCACCAGGCCCGGGTGATGGGTGCCGTCCGTGGTAATGGTGGCGCTGGGACTGGTTTCGGTCAGGCCCCAGCCCTCGACCACGGGGACACCGCGCGTTGCGTACCACGCCGCGCAATCCGCCGGCAGCGGCGCCCCGGCGGTGAAGGCCCAGCGCAGGCAACCTGGATCGAGCAGGTCGCGGGCCTGGGCCAGGCGGTGCAGCTTGGGCACGCTCAGGAAGCGCGTCGGACGCACCGCGCGCAGGGTCGCGGCGAAGGCCTCCACATCGCGCCCGCCGCCTGGCACCACGCTGAGGCAGGCGCCACGGCACAGGCTCCACAGGCGTTCGGCCAAGGCGCCGAAGGAATGGTGCCAGGGCAGATAACCGGCGATCCGGTCGCCGGGCCCCACGTCCGGCCAGAGTGCGGCGAAGGCTGCCTGCTGACTGCATAAGTTGTCATGGGTCAGCAGCGCCAAGCGCGGCGTGCCGGTCGAGCCGCTGGTGGAGAGCACCAGGCAGGGGTCTTCTTCACTCGCGGGTCGCCAGTCGCGCCCCGGGCCGCGCTGCGCGAACAGCGCAGCCGCGTCCCTCACTACCAGCGCCGGAGCGAGCCGCGTAAGCAGCGCGGCGCGCGTTGCGGGTGCGAGGGTTGTGGCCAATGGCGCGGCAAGCGCCCCCAGGCGCCACGCGGCGAGCACCGCGATCAGGTGCGCCGCGCCATTGGGCAGATCAACCGCCACCACCGTTCTGGACTGCACCGTTCCGGCCCAGGCTCCGGCGCAGCGCGCCGCGGCGGCCTCCAGCGCGGGCCAGGTCCAGTCGCCGGAGTCATCGCGCAGCACCACCTCCGACCCGGCCCGGGCGCACGCGGCGGCCACGAGTGAGGGCAGGGTGCGGGGCCGGTCTGCGGGCAAGGGCGGGCCATGCCGCCAGATGATCCCGTTCGCGGTCACGCCTGTTTAGAGTAACCCTGGCCTTTGAGCCAGCCATAGAGCGCATCGCCGGGGCATTCACTGCGTCCGAGATCGCGATGGCCATGCACGCGGTTCTTGGCCACCTTGTACTGCGCGCGCTTGTCCGCCAGGAAGGCGCTCAACGCCGCAAGCTGACGTGCACTGGGCTTGGCGTGGCTGAAATCGCCGATCACCGAGATGCCCAGGTTGTTCTCGTTGGCACCGCTGACATGGGCGCCCTGGTAGCGGGCGGGGCGGCCTTCGTAGACCTTGCCATCCTTGCCTACCAGGAAGTGGTAGCCGATGGCGGCCCAGCCGCGACCATTGGGCGGGGGCGAGCGGTGATAGTGCTCGATGCGGCGGATCACCTCGACATCCGCCAGTCCACGCAGGCCAAGGTGTTCGCCGGTGTGGTGAAGGGTGATGCGCAGCACGGTGCCCATCGGATTGTTGTTGCGGCTCACCGGTTCGTCGGTCCAGGCTGCGCGCGGGACCAGCACGTAGCCGTCGCCAGAGACCTCCTGGATCGGGGCCTCGCTGGGGCCGGATCTGCCCGGGGAGTTGGTCGCGGGTGTGGCTCCGGCAAAGCCGGTCACACCGGGGATCCACAGGCGCTGGCCTGGCGCCACCGTGAGGGCCCGCAGGTTGTTGGTGGCGACGATATCGCCCACCGGTACGTGGGCGCGGTCAGCGATGGCGAGCAGGTCCTCGCCCGCGACCGCGGTGTACCAGAAGCCGACCCCGGGGGCGATGCCCGGCCGGTCGTAGCGGATCGCCTTCGGATCCCCGCCCACGCGCCGGTCGTTCCCGGCGCAGCCGGCCATCGCAACCGCAGCCGAGGCAAGAAGGACGGTGCGACGGGTGAGCAGCGGATTGGGCATATGGGGAAGGTGTCGAGGTCCGGCCGAAGGCAAGTCGCCTGGGCAGATGCGAGGTCCTGCGTTGCGTGGTGCGAGAACGTGGGGTATGCTCCGGTCCGAGGTCGTGATGCCAGACATCCTCATCGTTGAAGACAACCCGGTGAACCAGAAGCTGATCGCGTTCCTGTTGGCGCGCAGCGGATACACCTACGACATCGCCGACAATGGTGCCGCCGCCCTTGAACGCCTCTCCCAGGCGGTCTACCGGCTGGTGCTGATGGACATGATGATGCCAGTGATGAACGGCTACGACGCCACCCGCGCCATCCGTGGCGACAGCCGATTCCGCGGGGTGCCGGTGATCGCCCTCACCGCCAACGCGATGAAGGGCGAGGATGAAAAATGCCGTGCCGTGGGCTGCGACGACTACATCGCCAAGCCATATTCCAAAGACCAGATTCTGGCCGCGATCCAACGCCTGATCGGGGCCCCGATCCCGGTTGACGTCCGCGGCGCTCAGGCCTGACAACGCGTCGGGGGTGGACGTGGCCCTGGGCCACGGTATTCCAGCCTTCTCACGCGCCTGTAGCTCAGTTGGTAGAGCAGCAGACTTTTAATCTGCGGGTCCTGGGTTCGATCCCCAGCGGGCGTACCACTTTCCTTTCCATCTCCTGTCCGGGGCCAGACACATGAAACCGGTCGTGCTTGTGGTGGATGACAATGACGTCAACCGGCTGATGCTGGTACGAATGCTGGCGGCAAGCGGGCTGGATGCCGCGGCTGCGGCCGATGGCGGCGAGGCGGTTGACTATGTCGCCGAGCACGACTGCGATCTGGTGTTCATGGATTGCATGATGCCGGTGCTGGACGGCATCGAGGCCACGCGCGCCATCCGCGCCGCGGGCGGGGTAAGCGCCCGGGCCTGGATCGTCGCGGTTACCGCGAATACCCTGTCCCACGACCGTGAGCGCTGCCTCGTCGCCGGCATGAATGATTATCTGTCCAAGCCGTTCACCCTGGACGCCCTTGATGCGGTCCTGGGGCGCTGGGCCGCCGCGCGCAATCAGCCCGTGCCGGTGCGTCCTCCTGGCGCCCCGCCACCCCCGCCCTGCATCCCTGGTTGCGAGGTGGATTTCAGCGGTCTCGATCAATTGGTACGGTTTGCTGGACACCAGGCTTTGAGCGACGTGGCCAAGGCATTTCTCAATGACATCCCGATCCAGCTTCAAAGTCTTCAGGCGGCTCAGGCGAGTGGCCAGGCTGATCGTCTGCGCCAAGTCGCGCATCGCCTCAAGGGCGCCTGCGGCACCGCCGGGCTGGTGGGGGCCCAACGCCTCGCCGCTGCGCTTGAGGTGAGCGCCAAGACTGGCGATCTGGGTTCGAGCGAGGCCGACTGCGCCCGGCTCATTGAATCCGTGCATTGCGGTTCCACGCGTCTGCGTCAGCACATCGACGCGGGCTGAGCAGGCGAGGGCTTGTTCTACCTCTGTTCGTCGTCGCAGGGTTTCGACGACCGTGCGGCCGCGAGGTCACCCGGAGGACGTTTGCCAACCGAGCAATGGCCAGCGCGGGTGGCGCTTGAAAATCAGGAATGCGCCGTCCGGCCGCCGGCGGCAAGGGCTTCGATCACCAGACGCACCGGCAGGTTGCGGTCGATGTCGTGGATCAGGTCGAGCAGGCGCTGGATGTTGGCGGCGCTGGCCGCGGGTGCCGAGCCGCGCAATTCCGTCCGCAGGCTCTGGGCCGCGGCTTGCAGCCACGCGCGCAGGGCACGGCGCTGTTCGGCGGCAGTGGTCAGCCCGGCCTTCTCGGCCTGGGCGCTGGGGGTGGCAGGCAGGGCGTCGGCCACGGCGGCCACGGCGGCCGCATCCCAGCCGTGGGTGGCAAGACGGACGAGACCCGCCACGGCAGCGGACTGGATGGACCCGGTGCCGCGCAGGCCGGATATCGCGTCGCGTCGCGCGCTGACCGGGTCTTCGCCCTGATTGATGCGGATCGCGGCGACATCGTCGGCGCTCAGGGCCAACATGCGTACCAGTTGGGCACGCGAACGCACGGTCTTGAGCACCTCGGCCGCACTGCCCGTGGTCATCAGGAAGCGGACCCCGGCCGGAGGCTCCTCCAGCACCTTGAGCAGGGCATTGGCAGCTCCCAGGTTGAAGCGTTCGACCGCAGGGAGGATGAAGGCGCGGCCGTGGCCGAGCATGGCCGACTGGCAGGCCTGGTCGGCGATCCAGCGCGCCCACGAGGCGGGAATCAACCGGCCGCTGGCGGTGGTCACGCCGCCCTCGCCACCGTCCTTGGCGAGAGCAAGGAGCCCCTCGGGCACCGGCTCGTGGCTGTTGGGCAACTCAACCAGGTCGGGATGCGCACTGCCCTCCATCTGCACGCATGAGATGCACGCACCGCAGGCATCGCCGGCCATCGGGGCATGGCACAGGGCTGCGGCCGCCAGCGCCCGGGCGACGGTGCGCCGGCCGCAGCCCGCGGGTCCCTCGAGCAGGATTGCATGAGGCAGCCGTCCGCGTGCCAGCAGACGACGCAGCAGCAGCACCGCCGCTGACTGCCCACGGATGCCAGCCAAGCGCATCATCCTAGACAACGCAATGAACCGTAGACTTCAGGCGGGGTTAACAGGATGGGGAGGATGGGAAGGATGGAATTCACCAAGACATTCGACGGCTTCATCCTCCCCATCCTCCCCATCCTCCCCATCCTGTTCCTGTTTTCGAACTCACCCAGCGGGTGAGCGCGGAACATGTTCGATAGCTCCGAATCAGCGACTGATGCATGCCCCTTGGCCAAGTCCGTTGCGTTTATTAGGATCATGGCTTGGCCGTCCGGCCGTCCGGCCGTCCGGTCGTCAACCGGCGCCGCGTTCGTGCGGATCGCTGCGCCACAGCGTGAACCGGGATGTCGTGGATGGGTTGAACGCCTGGACCCGTGGAACGACCGGACGACCGGACGGCCAGACGACCAGACGACCAGACCGGGGCAATCATTTTGGCGCCTGATCGCCCGGCCGCAGTGGGGTGATGGCCCAGATCACCTGATTGCTCGAGAGGTAGCAGCCCCAGCGCTCGCCATCCGCCGTCTTGATCGGCTTGGGCAGCGTCACCAACACGGTGCGCATGCCGAGGGCCTGGATGTCGGCCCCGGACGGCATCGCGTAGACAAGCGGCTCGCCGCTGACCGGGCAGTGGAAGCGATTCACCCGGTTGCGGTCCTTGAGGAACTCCTTGTCCCACAGTTCGCCAAGGGTCGTGGGCCAGCCGCCAGCACGGAAGTTCCAGTCGAGGACCGCCTGGCCCACCAGGGTGAGCATGCGTTGGGCATCACCCTGGTCACCATCGGTGCGCGGCTTCCAGTTGGGCAGGTTATAGGCGCTGGTGCCGAACTGGTCGAACACGATGGCGGCGAGCAATGCGGTGTCATTGCCCTCAAATTCCTGGGAATGGGGTGTGCCGGCTTCGATGAAGGCGGCATTCATGATGTCCAAACGCTTATCCGCCAGCCAGCCGAGATGCACCGCCAGCGGTGCGTCGGCTCCAGGATTTTTGCCCTGAGCGCGGATGTCGTCACGCAGTCGGGGACGTCCTTCAGGCATTCGCGACAGGGCCAAGTACCAGTCGTAAGCCCGTTTGTCGTTGCCGCTGCGACGCAGGCTCTCGGCCACCGCGAGCAGGTACTGGGGCAGGCGAGCGCGGGTGAATTCCTCCCCCGAGATGGCGATGATGAACAGCGAGGCGGCCTGGGAGGTCAAGCCGGTGTACTTCTCCAGTCCGAGCTTGCGCTCGCGCTGCAGGCCACGCAGAAACTCGGCGCGTTCGTTGTTTTTGCCGGGGCGCAGGAAGCGGTCCTCCATCACCTGAAGGACGCGCTTGGATTCGGCCAGATTGCCATCGCGGAGGGTAAATCCGAAATAGGTCGCAGCAGCGATGTAGAAGCCCTCGTTGGTGAGCCCCTCGTCATCAACGATGGACTTGTACACCCCCAGCCACTTCTGGAGTTGGAACTCCTCACCGTCCTTCATGGCCTTGGCGGTAATTTGAGCCACCTCCTGATAGGCGCCGTCCAGACGCGGATCGCCCAGGGGTACATTGAGCCGGGCGCGTTGGGCCCAGGCCCCAGTGATCGCGATCTTGGCCTGGACCGAGGGCAAGGCGCCGCGTTTCTGATAGCAGCGCAACGCGTACTCGTAGCGTTCATCGATGCCGATGGCGCTCTGCGGCATCACAAAGGTGTCACGATTTGGCGGGGGGGCGCCCTGGGAACGAGCCACACCCTGGGCGCTCTTGAAGGCGCGTTCTCGGGCGAGCACGAACGGAGTGTTCAGGTCCTGCTTGATCCACGTCTTGAGGTCGTCGGGCAGCGGATTGCGGAATCGCCCGCTCTTGCTGTCCCACTCCACCGACATGGCGGTGAAGAGGGAATACGGATCGCAAATGATGTAGTAATCGTACTCACTAGGCCCGCTGGTATGGCGGCAGCCATCCTCGTCAGCCCCCAGGTCGGCCTTGCCGATCATGCCCGGCTGTTCGATGGGCACGCCCATGGCCTTGAACGGCTCGCCGGTCACGGGCGAGAACAGGTTCATCTCTTCGATCTGCATGGCCTGCAGGGGGGCAAGGCTGCCGAGGAATGTGGTGACGAGTGCGGCGGCGAGGGCGAGAGAGCGCATGCAGGTTCCTTAAAACGGAAAACCGCCACAGCCTCACAGGCGGTAGCGGCAATCCAGAGGCAGGCGGCCGAGATTCGACCGGTGCATCAATGACAGATATCAGGCGCTGATGGAGATGACTTCGACCAATGTGTGGCAATGACGGAATCCCTTGCGGCGGTTTGACATATGCTTACGGCGCTTATATTTGCCGACCGTGATCTTATCACCGAGGGTGTGTTGCAGAACCTTCACGGTGGCCTTGGCGCCAGTCACGAAAGGCGCGCCGACCTTGACTGCCGCGCCATCAGCGAGGAGCAGGACGGGCAGCTCGAGGACCGCACCGACCTCGGCCGCTTCATTGCGGTCGAGCACCAGCTTGTCGCCCTGCTGGGCGCGGTATTGACGGTTACGATCACTGATGACGGCGTACATGAAGGGCTCCAATCGGGGTCAGCGCCGATGGCGGCGATGACGGCCGCCACGGGGGGGGGACTTTGTAGCGGTGGCCCCAACGCTTGCAAGGGCCTGCTGACTCGGGCCAGCGTGGCCGGCAGAGGGGGACGGAGCACCGACCCGGACCGGGGTGTTGGAGGAGAAGAGCAGGCGACGCAGCTCGATGGCCTCGTCTTGGACCGTGGGCACACGCACCGCGGCGACGATCTGGACCGGGACGGCCTCGGCAGCGGGCTTCGGCGGCTGATCGGCGGCGGGCACCGGATCGTCGTTCAGCTCGCGCTCGAGTTCGGCGGGCTTCATCGCGGCCAGTTCCTTGGCCAGCTTGATCGCCTTGGCCTGCTCCAGGAGCAGCGGCGCGAGCAGGCTCGGCCTGACCGGCTTGACCCGTTCACGACCGCTGCGTTCGCCCTTGCGGAAGGTCGGCACCAAACGGAATTCACGGGCCTTCATCAGCACATCGCCAGTGAACACGATGCGGCATTCGGTCTTGGCCTCGAGCTCCGCCAGCTCACGGTGGCGGGCATTGAGCACCGCCAGGGCCACGTCTTGGGGCATGACCACTTCAAGCCGCGCCAGGCTGCGGCTGTGGAGCAATTGGCGGATCTCGCGCATGCAGTCGATTTCCAGCGTTTCGCTGGTCTTCACTGAGCCGGTGCCGCGGCACAAGGGGCACTCGGCCGAGGACACCAGCTTGTGGCTGGGGCGCTGGCGCTGGCGGGTCATCTCAACCAGACCGAAGCGGCTCAGCGGCCCGACCTGGATCTTGGACTTGTCGCCCGACAAGGCGCGGCGCAGGGCGAGCTGCACCATGCGCTGGTGTTCGCGCGACTCCATGTCAATGAAGTCGATGATGATCAGGCCGCCCAGATCGCGCAGCACGAGCTGTTCGGCGATGCTGTTGGCGGCCTCGAGATTGGTCATCAGCGCAGTGGTCTCGACATCGCCCGCATCGCGGTTCTTGGCGC
This sequence comes from Planctomycetota bacterium, assembly GCA_044352625.1. GTDB lineage: Bacteria > Planctomycetota > UBA11346 > UBA11346 > UBA11346 > JAKLKR01. The sequence goes on along the minus strand of JBILDK010000013.1, from coordinate 3,717 downwards.
TGTTGACGTCGATCGAGACCAGGGCCTCGGTCTGTTCGATGACGATGGCGCCTCCGCTGGGCAGGTCGACCTTGCGATCGTAGATCTGCGCGAGGCGCTCCTCGATCCCGTAATAGGTGAAGAGCGGCAGTTCCTCGCGGTGAAACTGGATCTTGTCGCAGATCTCAGGCATAAACACCTGAGCGAAGGCGCGGGCTTCGTCGTAGAGCTTCTCCTCATCGACAATGATGGCTTCGGCATCGGGTCCGGCCACGTCGCGCAGGGTGCGCACGACCATGTCGGCCTCCTGATAGACGCAGGCGCCCCCCTTGGTGCGCTTGGCCAGAGCCTCGATCTCGGCCCACATGCGCTTGAGGAATTCGTAGTCGAGCCGGATCTCGCTCTCGTCCCGTTCCGCCGCGGCGGTACGCACGATGAAGCCGAAGCCCGGGGGCGCCTCGAACGAGTCGAGCAGCCGCTTCAGGCGCTTGCGCACCAGCGGGTCCTCGATGCGCTTGGAGACGCCGCGCGCCTCGTCGCTGTGCATCAGCACCAGGTACCGTCCCGGCAGGGACAGGTACATGGACATGTTCGGGCCCTTGTCCTTGATCGCCTCTTTGTGGATCTGGACGAGGATCTCGTCGCCCGGGCGCAGGATGTTCTCGATGCGCGCGTTGCGGCCCTTGTCGTGGATCAGCTCATCGACGTGGATGAAGCCATTCTTGCTGCCGCTGGCCCCGAGTTCGAGGAAGGCCGCATCGAGGCTGGGCTCGACGTTGGCCACGCGGGCCTTGTAGATGTTGCCGAGATGCTGACCTTCGCCGAGTCGCTCATGGAGCAGCGACTCGAGGCGGCCGTCACGTACCACGCCGATGCGCAGTTCCTGCTCATCGAGTACGTTCATCAGAATGTGGGAACCCATTGAAACCGTCCGTAGGATCGGGAGGCCGGCGACACACTCGCCCGACAGGGGCGGCATCAAGCTGGCGCTGTGAGCTCACCATGAGACGGAGACTGGGTGCGAATGCAAGTCCGGACCCGATCCACCGGCCTGATCCTGCATCCGGCCGTCGCATTCTGCATACCTGCCCATACCTGCCGACGGCTGCACGGCGTGCGTCGGGGGGCGATGGTGCGCTCGCGCACACTTGCGTTACCGCGCTGTACCTCGGATCCTCCCGCCCATGCCTACCAGTTCGCATACCGATTTCGCCTTCGCCAAGGCCCAGCGCGATCTGGGCTGGGCGATGGAGTGCTTCCAGTCTGTCCTGCGCGAGCAGGGCTTGCCCGATCTGGCCGCCCGCGTCCCGTGGACCGGCTCAGCGGTGCCCGCCGTCTCGGAGCTGCGCGACCGCGACATCCAGATGCTGTCGGTGGCATTTCAACTCCTCAACATGGTCGAGGAGAACGCCGCCGCCCAGGGGCGCCGCCATCGCGAGAACCAGGCGGGCCCCCTGGCCGAGCCCGGCCTGTGGGGCGCGATGCTGCGCAATCTGGGCCAGCGTGGCTACGAGCCGGCGGTGATGGCTGCGGCGCTGTCCCGTATCAGGGTCGAGCCGGTGCTCACCGCGCATCCCACCGAGGCCAAGCGGGCCACCGTGCTCGAACTCCACCGCCAGCTTTATCTGCTGCTGGTGAAGCGCGAAAATCAAATGTGGACCCCGGGGGAGCAGGCCCAGATCCGCGATGATTTCATGGCCGGGATTGAGCGCCTGTGGCGCACCGGCGAGATCCGGGTGACCAAGCCCGACGTGGCCAGCGAACGCCGTCTGGTGCTGCACTATCTGCGGGAGGTCTTTCCCGAGGCCCTCACCCGACTCGACGGACGGCTGCGTGCCGCCTGGCACGACCTCGGCCATGATGCGAAGCTCATCGCCGATCCTGAAAACCTGCCGCGCCTACGCATTGGCACCTGGGTCGGCGGCGACCGCGATGGCCATCCCCTGGTCACCGCCGAGGTCACTGCCGAAACCCTGAACGAGCTCCGCCATGGCGCCCTGGAGGTCCTGCGCGGACTGCTTGCCCGCTTGGCCGCATCCCTCTCGCTGAGCACCCGCCTGCAGACCGTTCCCACCCCCCTGCTCGAGGCCATCGCCGTAGGCTGTACCGCCCTGGGCGCGGCGGGGGTGGCGGCGGTGGCGCGCAATCCGGGGGAACCCTGGCGCCAGTTCGTCAACCTGTGTCTCGCCCGGTTGCCGGATGCATCCGCAACCCACGCCGCACCCGGCACCTACCAGCGCCCGGCAGAGCTTGCCGGTGATCTGCGTCTGCTGCGTTCCAGCCTGCGCGCGGTGGGTGCCGAGCGTTTGGCCCAGAGCGAACTGTTCCCGGTTGAGCGAGCGGTGGCGGCCTTCGGCTTCCACCTCGGGGTGCTCGACATCCGCCAGAACAGCGCGGTCCATGAACAGGCTCTGGCCCAGCTGCTGAGCGCGGCCGGGATCGAAGCCACCGGCTGGACGAGCTGGGGCGAGCACCAGCGCGTCAACCTGCTCGACAGCGAACTGCGCTCGCCCCGCCCGCTGGCTCACGCTGAGGTCCGCCCGGGTACCCAGGCTCAGCTCGTGCTCGACTGCCTGCGCACCGTCGCAGGACACCGCCGAGCCCACGGCGGGGACGGCCTCGGCGCGCTGATCGTATCGATGACGCGAAGCCTTTCTGACCTGCTCACGGTCTATGTCCTGGCCCGCGAAGCGGGCTTGGTGACCTGGGTGAAGGATCCGGTCAACGGCGACGGCCTGGCCAGCGTCCTGCCCGTGGTGCCGCTGCTCGAAACCATTGGCGATCTTCAGGGCGGGGCCGACATCCTCGCTGCCTTCATCACCCATCCCGTCACCCGGCGCAGCTTGGCGTTGCAGGCCGGTAGCGGCCAGCCGGTGCAGCAGGTCATGCTCGGCTACAGCGATTCATGCAAGGACGGCGGCATCTTCGCCAGCCAGTGGAACCTGCACCAGGCCCAGGACCGCCTGGCGCGCATCGCCAGCGATCACGGTGTGGCGGTGCGCTTCTTCCACGGACGCGGCGGCAGCGTCAGCCGCGGCGCGGGTCCGACCCACCGCTTTTTGGAGGCGCTGCCCCACGGCTCGCTGTGCGGCGACCTGCGCGTGACCGAACAGGGCGAGACCATCGCTCAAAAATACGCCAACCAGATCACCGCGACCTATCAGCTTGAGCTGCTCACCGCCGGCGCCACCGCCACCACCTTGACCCATCGCGGCCCGCGGCCCGATTACCACGCACTGTTCCCGATCCTCGACCTGCTCGCAGCGCGCAGCAAGACCTCCTATGAGGGGTTGCTCAATGCCGAGGGCTTCATGGCCTATTTCAGCGAGGCCACGCCCATCGACGTGCTCGAACAGGCAGCGATCGGTTCGCGCCCAAGCCGGCGCACCGGCCGGCGCACGCTCGCCGACCTGCGTGCGATTCCGTGGGTGTTTTCGTGGAACCAGTCGCGTCACTACCTGCCGGGCTGGTTTGGCATCGGCTCGGGCTTGGCGGCGATAAAGGCCGAGGACCCCGCTGGATTCGCCGCTCTGGTGGCGGGCATCGGCTCGTGGCCGTTCCTGCGCTACGCCCTGTCCAATATCGAGTCCAACCTCGCCAGCGCGTCGCTATCCCTGATGGCCGAATATGCCGAGATGGTCGGCGATGCGGCGGTGCGCGCCCAGATCTATGGCGCCATCGCCAGCGAATACCGCTTGGCCGAGCGCATGTTGCAGGAGGTCTTCGGCGGTTCGCCGC
>JBILDK010000210.1:0-5359 GCA_044352625.1 Planctomycetota bacterium | reverse complement strand
CGCGCTTGAGCGCGGTGAGCATGGTCTGCACGTCCTCGCGATTGAGGATCTGGCTGGCGTTGGCGCGCAGCACCTGGGTCAGGTGGGTGATGAACACGCTCGACGGATCGGTGACGGTGAAGCCCAGACCCTCGGCCTCGGTGCGCCGCGCCGGTTCGATCCACACCGCGTCGAGCCCGAACGCCGGCTCCTTGGTGGCGATCCCCTGGAGCGCGCCCATGGTACCGCCGCCATCGATCGCGAGCAGGCGGTCGGCTTGGAGGTCGCCGGTCGCCACCACCTGGCCGCCGACCAGGATGCGATAGGCGTTGGGGGCGAGCTGGATGTTGTCCTTGATGCGCACCGGCGGGATGAGCATGCCGCTGTCGCGGGCGGTCTGCTTGCGCAGCGCGGTGACGCGTTCGAGCAGGTTTCCGCCGCGCTCCTTGTCCACCAGCGGGATCAGGCGGTAGCCGATCTCGACGCCGATGCGGTCGGTGCCGATGAGGTCCTCGGGCTTCTCCTCCGGTTTCTTGGTCTCGGCTTTTTTGGCGTCTACCACCTTGGCCTGTTCACGGTCACGCAGGCTCACATCCATCTTGAGGCCGACGAAGAACAGCAACCCGCCCAGGATCGCGAAGGGGATGATGGGCATGCCGGGGATGAAGCCGAGCAGCGTCACCATGGCACCCGAGATCTGCAGCGCCCTGGGCTTGACGAAGATCTCCTTTGCCAACGCGGTGCCCATGGTGTCCTCGCTGGCGTTCTTGGTCACCAGCAGGCCCGAACCAATGGTGATAAGCAGACTGGGGATCTGGCTGACCAGGCCGTCACCGATGGTGAGCAGGGTGAAGCGGTGGATCGACTCCTCGGCACTCATGCCCATCATGGTCATGCCGATGACGAAACCGGCGGTGATGTTGATCACGGTGATGATCAGGCCCGCAATGGCGTCGCCCTTGACGAATTTGTTGGCACCGTCCATCGCGCCATAGAACTCGGCCTCGGTGGATATCTTGAGGCGGCGCTCACGGGCGTCCTTCTCGCTGATCAGCCCGGCGTTGAGGTCGGCGTCGATTGCCATCTGCTTGCCAGGCATGGCGTCCAAGGTGAAGCGCGCGGCGACCTCGCTGATGCGGCCGGCACCCTTGGTGATCACCACCAGCTGGATGATCACGATGATGATGAAGATCACGATGCCGACCACCAGGTTGCCGCCGACCATGAAATTGCCGAAGGTTTCGATCACCCCACCGCCGGTGCCGGTGAGCAGGATCAGACGGGTCGAGGCCACGTTCAATCCCAGGCGGAGCATGGTGGTGACCAGCAGCAGGCTGGGGAAGGCGTTGAATTCGAGCGGATCCCGGGCGTAGACGCAGACCAGCAAAATCACCATTGAGACCGCGAGGTTGACCGCAATTAATGCCGACAGGACCGGCGCTGGCAGGGGCAGCAGCATGATCGCGAGGATCGCCACCACCCCGATCGAGAAGACCAGCTCTGACCGCTTGACCAGTTTGTCAAACGAACTGAGCGGCGTGGTAGCGGGCGCGTCGGCCATGATCCCTCACACCCATCCCGTCGCGGAATGCGACACGGCATCAGGGCTGCAAGGCTGGGTGGCGCAGGCTGTGCCAATCACCGTGCCAGTCGCAGGCGGTGGTTGGTGGTTGGGTTCTGGTGGTTGGGGGACAGCACCGTGCGGCGCCGCCGCGGATTACCCATCCAGTGCCGGACCACACAATCGCAACACGTTGCGATGCCGTCCCCAACCACGTTTTTCAGGATCACCAAACAAACCGACCCCCGGGCTTAGGGCCCGGGGGTCGGTCACGCAATCGTTCTGACGTTCAGTCGATCAGGGAATGACGGCGATGGCTTCGATAGCCACCGTGGTCACGCCGTTGGCCGGATCGTCAACGCCGACCGGGTAGACGGCAGGGTCGTTGGCGCCGCCGTCCTTGAAGGCATGGGCGATTTCAAAGTTCAGACCGAAGTCGGTGTCGCCGAGCGGATTGGTCAGCAGCGCGAGGGACAACTCGTTGGACGCAGACTTGGTATTGCTGTAGTAGGGCTTGCCGTCCTTCGCATCGATGCCAAAGGTGTTCCAGGTGCTGCCCGAGTCGCTGCTCAATGCCGGCTCGATGCGCTGGTACATGCCGGTGACTGACATCGGCCACTTGTCCATGTTGGGCAGGACGTAGTTGGCCATGGCCAGAGCGCCGCCCTGGTTGCCATTTTCTTGCTTGGCCGTGATCGGATTGGTGTCCGCGTATTGCGAGGTCACATAAAGCAATTCAGCGCCAAGGGTCAATGCACCCGTCTTGCCACCGGGCTTGACCGTGGTGTTCAGGCCAACCTGATACTTGTAGCCGTAACGGCCATAGGTGCGCGTGGCGGTGCTGCCATTGTCATCGTAGGCGAACTCCAGGTTCACGTTCGACGCCTTGTCCGCACCGAAGTAGGCAGTCACGTCCAGGCCGAGGCCGAGATCATTCTTGGGCTTGATCAAGCCATTATCCACCGAGGTCACATTGTCGCCGTCCTTGGCGTTGTAGTAGCCGTTGGTGACGTAACCAGTGACGCCAAAGTTACCCTCGGAGTCGCTCCAGCCCAGGCCGGTGCCCAGGGGGTCGTTGGCGCCATAGAACGCGCCGTAGCCAATGGTCGAGCCATTGACCCGGAACAGGCCGGTGGGCTCTGCCGAGATCCAGCCCAGGTGGTTGATGAACTTGCCGATGGTCCAGGACATGTTGTTGCCCAGGTCCACCGCGATGAACGCCTCGCGCATGTCGAGCTTGGACCCGTCGTTCCTGAACCACAGGTTCATCTTGGCCTTGACCCGCTCAGCGACGGTGTAGCCAACCTTGAGGCTGGCGCTGGCCGAGAAGTCGGTCGAGATGCTCTCGGTGTTGTAGGGATAGGCCTGGGTCGTGGTGTCAGGCAGCGCGTTGGGCGTGTCCACAACCGTGAAAATGGTATCGACCCAACCATCCAGATAGAGACCCTTGGCGATCTCCTGGGCAGGTGCGGCGACGTAGAGGGTGAGGGCACCGAGAACGGGAACGACGTGGCGGAGCATGAATCCTCCTGATGTGGAGTCCGGGTGCACCTCCCCCACACAGGGCGATGCACACGAACGCCGGCGCCCGAAGGGGTGTCCCTGATCGTGGGGCCGGACTGGTGTGTGATGGCGGGGGAATATGAGATGAGGCGCGGGAAATCAAATATGCCTTTTGCTGCAGCGCGATGCACTCAGAAACTGGGTTGACACAAACCTATCTTTTTCATGATGGGTTCAAACCAATCCATCGAGCCCTGCCATGACCACATTCGCCGCTGCCCTGACCTTTGACCACGCTCTGCCCCTGCGCCGGGGCTGGCGGCAACGCGCTCAGCGCGGGGTGGATGTCCGCGTTGACGCAGAGGTCGGCACGGTGGACCTGGCCCCCTGGTGCGACACCGCCGCCGAGGCCGCCGCCCTGCGCCTGCCCGTTGGTGAACTGCGTCATCTCGCCCGCCTGCTGCATCGCTTGGCCGACGACCACGACACCTGGCGCGGTGAACCAGCCCAACGCACCATGGTCCGCCTCGCCCACCCCCCGCTGCGCGTCGCCGGCTGAATCACCGCCCCAACGCCGCACGCCGCAACGCCGCAACGGTGCGGTGTCCGCTGACGCGGACGGTGCGGTGGCCCGGCTGCGCCTGGGCCCGTGCGGTCGGCGCTGCGCGCCGGGTTCGGTGTCCGCTGCGCGGACGGTGCGAATGATCCCCGCACCGCGCGCGCAGCGCGCATCGAACCGCACGGCCGCAGGCCGGCACCGCACCCGGCGCGCAGCGCCGACCGCACCGCGCGCGCAGCGCGCACCGCACCGTTCGTATCACTTGCCCGACTGATCAAGCGGTGATGCTGCCGCGCCCCATGAGCCTGATCGCGCAGTGTTCCAGCTGGCCTTACGGCCTGTCCTCGACGGATCCGGTGGATCTGTTGCGGGGCAACGGTTTCGCCGTGCGCGTCTCGCCCCACAGCCGCAAGCATACGCCGGCCGAGACCGCCGCGCTGCTCGGGGATGTGGATGTGCTGCTGGCAGGCACCGAACCCCTCCCCGGCGAGACGCTGGCGGCGGGCCTGCCGCGCCTGAAACATGTCGCCCGGGTCGGGGTGGGCCTCGACGGCCTCGACGTGGATTTCTGCATGCGCCACGGCATCGCCGTGACCTATACCCCCGAGGCCCCGGCGCGCAGCGTGGTCGAACAGGTGTTCGCCCTGCTCATCGGCCTGTCCCGCCGTCTGGTCGAGGGCCACGAAAACCTGCGCCAGGGAAAGTGGACCCGGCTCACCGGCGTCCTGTGGGACGGCAAGACCCTGGGCATCCTCGGCTGCGGCCGCATCGGCCGGCAGGTGGCTGAGCTCGCCCGCGCCTTCCGCATGGAGGTCCTGGCTCATGACCTCGTCGAGGACCACGCCTGGGCCGCGCGCCATGGCGTGACCTACGTCAGCCTCGACGAACTGCTGACGCGCTCGCTGGCGGTGACGGTACATCTGCCCCTGACCCGGCTCACCGAGGACATCCTCTCGGCCGAACGCCTCGCGCGCATGCAGCGCGGCGCCTACCTGATCAACACCTGCCGTGGCGAGGTCCTCGACGAGGACGCCCTGCACCACCTGCTGGTCAGCGGCCATCTCGCCGGCGCAGCCCTCGACGTCTTCCGCAAGGAGCCCTACACCGGCCCTCTGCGCCTGCTGCCCAACGTGTTCCTGTGCGCCCACCAGGGTTCGTGCAGCCACGACGGCCGCTACGCGATGGAGATGCAGTCCGCCGAGAACACGGTGGCCTTCGCCGCCGGCCGCCAGCTGCTGCCTGAGCGCATCGTCTGGCTGCCAGGCATGGCGGCCCCGGCGGTTGAGCTGGGCTAGACGCGCGTGGTAAGGATTGACCGTCCGTCGCGTCTAGGATCCTACACTCCCGTGATGCCCTCCTTCCCCTCGCTTGTCGCGCGCTGGTTCCGCCAGGTCACCCTGGGGGTAGCGCTATTGGCTGGGCTGGTGATGGCGTTGCCGTTGCACCTGCCGACCCACGCCGACTGCGGCGACCATGGCCATCCCGTAGCGGCCATGGCGGATCACGGTGCAGACCTGCCCTCCGACCCCGAACCCGAGGACTGTGGCCATTGCTCCTGTCCGTTGCCGGTGTCGGCGCTCGCACTCGTTGCCGCGCACCCTCCGTTACCGCTGCCCGTATCGGCTCTGCATCGCCCGCGGGTGGGTGCAGACCTGCCGGAAAGTCGTTCGTATCCCCCGGATCTCCCGCCTGACCGACTGAGCTGAGACGCGAACGCACGCGCCCCTGCGCGTGCGCCTGGAGGCCGTGTCCACGGC
>JBILDK010000209.1:0-5366 GCA_044352625.1 Planctomycetota bacterium | reverse complement strand
ACCCACCAACCACCAACCACCAACCACCTTTATCTCCACGTCCCCTACTGCACCGCCAAGTGCCCGTACTGCGATTTCAATTCGGTGGCCGGGCGCGAGGACGAGTTCGCCCCGTATGTCGAGGCGCTGCTGAGCGAGGTGCGTCGGCTGCCCACCGGGCCCTATGCGACGGTCTTCATCGGCGGCGGCACCCCGACGCGGCTGGGGGCGGCGCTGCTCGCGCGGCTGCTGGCCGGGGTGCGTGGGCACATTCGCCTGGCTGACGACTACGAGTGGACCTGCGAGGCGAATCCCGGCTCAAGCGATGCGGCGGTGTTCGCGGTGCTGGCGGAACACGGCGTCAACCGCATCAGTCTCGGCGTGCAGTCCACCCATGCCCATCACCTGCAGTTTCTCGGCCGGGTCCACGATGCCGCCCAGGCCGAGGCCGCGGTGGCGGCAGCCTGCGCCGCGGTGCCGCGGGTCAGTTGTGATCTGATCATGGGTCTGCCTGGCCAGACCACCGCGGAACTCGATGCGGATCTCGGCCTGTACCGTCGCCACGGCCTGCGCCACGCCTCGGTCTATCACCTGACCTACGAACCGGGCACCGAGTTCCACGCGCGCCGCGCCCGGGGCGAACTCGCCGACATCGCCAGCGACACCAGCCGCGCCCTCTTCGACCACCTGTGGGACCGCCTCGCAGGCCTCGGCCTGGCCGCCTACGAGACCTCGAACTTCGCCACGCCCGGCGAGGAATCCAGCCACAACCTCGCCTACTGGCGCCAGGCCGACTACCACGCCGCCGGGGCCGGCGCGGTGAGCACCGTGGCCGGCGTGCGCCTGACTCGCGAGCCCCACAGCGGCCGCTACATCACCGCGATCAGCATCGGCGGCGACGCCGCCTGGAAGCGCGAGGACCTCAGCCCGGCCGACCGCCTGGCCGAGGCCTGGATGCTGGGCCTGCGCCTGGTGGAGGGCGTGCGCAGCGAGCGCCTCATCACCCTGGGCGACGATCCGGCCCGCTGGCATCCCATCGCGCAACGCCTGGCGGATCTCGACCTGATCGAGACGACCGCAGACAGTCTGCGCCTCACCCGCGCTGGGCGTCTGGTGCAGGACGCGGTGACGGCGCAGCTGATGCCTTGAGTGGTGGCGCAATAAGGCGAAGTCGCCCCGTGGTTTTCCCGAGGGTGGCTGGGTGGTGTGGTTTTCGGATCAGTGGCTATGCTGCAGCACATGCCTTGGATACTATCTTTCTGTCTCGCCCTGATGCTGCTGCCCAGTGCACCCGCGGTCGAGGGTCCGGCCCCGGTCGTGGCCTACATCCCGATTGACGGGCCCATCGACCACGGTCGCTCGGGCTTCTTCAAGCGCGCACTGGCCGACGCCAAGGCCAAAGGCGCGTCAGTGGCCGTGGTGCATCTCAATACCGACGGCGGACTGCTCGACGCCGGGCGCGAGATCATGGGCGCGGCCTTGGCTGAGGACAAGCTCCGCCTGGTGGCGTTCATCGACAACCGCGCCTATTCCGCCGGCTCGCTGATCGCCTTCGGCCATCATGAAATCCTGGTCACCAGCCAGGCGACCCTGGGTGACATTGGCGTGATCCAGCAAAAGGCGGATGGCAGCATCGAGTATGCGCCCGAGAAGATCGAGACGGTGGTGCGGGCGCTGCTGCGCTCCACGGCCGACAACCGCGGCTGGGACACCGCCAAGCTGATGAAGATGGTGGCGCGCAACCAGGAGTTGTGGCGCTATGACCTGGGCCAGGGGCCGCGCTGGGTGATCGAGGATGATTTGCCACGACTGCTGTCCGAGCACGCCGATCTGGAGCGCAAAGAGGACCTGCTGCTCAAGGGCGGCACCCGCGTTGGCCACCTGGAATTGCCCAAGGACCGGTTGCTCTCGTATACCGGACCCAAGGCGGTGGAGGACGGCATGGCAACCGCGCTGGTGGCGGATCTCGACGCGGTCTACGCCCGCCTCGGCACCACCCGCGCCCAGGTGATCGATATCAGCCCCACCACCACCGAATCGGTGAGTTGGACATTGGCGGGTTTCGCGCCGCTTCTCGCCGGTCTGGCGGTGCTGCTGCTGGTGCTCGAGTTCAAGTTTCCCATGGGCGGGCTGTTTCTGGCCCTGGCGGCGGTCGCTGGATTGGCCTTCTTTGTGTGCCAGTTCTACATGGAATTGGCCGGCTCGATCGAGGTGGTCCTGGTTCTTGTGGGCCTCGGCTTGATCATTCTCGATATTTTCGCCATCCCGTCAGGGGGGATGATAGCCATTGGAGGGGGGCTGCTGATGATCGTCGGCTTGGTACTGGCGTTCATGCCCGACGTGTCGCAGTTCAATCCCCAGACCCCGGAGTGGGGCTACAACCTGGGCAGCGCAGTGTTCAGCAGCCTGCTCGCCATCGTGGCGCTCACCACCGGGGTGGCCATGGCGTTGATGGCGCTGCCGCGGCTGGCGCTGCGCAGCGGGGTCGCCACAACCGCTGCCATCGACGCGACCAGCGCCGGGGCTGACGAAGTTGATCCCGCGCGGCTTATCAGCCGGCAAGGCACCGCGCGAACCGATCTGGCGCCCGCTGGCCAGGTGGTGCTCGACGGCCGTGAGTTCAGCGCCCAGGCCGAGCACGGCGCGTTCATCGCTCGTGACACCACCGTGACCGTCATTGCACTGCGCTATGGGGTGGTGGTCGTGCGACCGGTGGAGGTGACCTGACATGGGTATCGGAACACTTATCTTATTGATAATTGGTACTTTAGGACTGTTGTTGGCCGAAGTCCTGCTGCTCTCGTTCGGAATCTTCGGGATCCTCGGCGTGGGCTGCGGCATTGCGGCGGTGGCAGGGGCTTTCACCATCCATCCCGCATTGGGTTGGACGGTGCTACTGGGTTTACCGGCGTTGTCCCTGCCGTTGCTGAGCTGGGGTTTACGGCGCATGCGCGGCAATGGCGTGGTGGCACATACCGAGATCACCGCCACCGCCGGCGCCGCCGCCCAGGCGTGGACGGCAGGCGCGGTCGTGGGCGCGACCGGGCGCCTGATGACGGATGCAATGCCCACCGGCCGCGCCCGGTTCGCCACTGGGGACCTGGACGTGACCGTGCTTGGCCAGCCTGGCCAGCGCGGCGACCTCGTTGCGATTCTGGCCATTGATGGGCCGAGCATCACGGTGCGCCTCGCACCCCCAGCCCAGGGTTCCCACAACGTTACGCCCCCCTAGGGTGTAGACCATGGCTATGCGTTCCCTCGCCCCCCTACTCCTCGCCACAGCCTGCTGCTTGGCGGGCGATCCTCCCACCGGCAACGGCTATCAGCAGGTCGCCGAGGACCATCAGCGGCCAATACTGGGCGTTGAGATGACCCCACCCGCCACCCACGTTCTCGACCGCGAGGGCCTGGGCCCCAACCAGGGCGTGCAGGTGCAGAGCGTCTACAATGGTACCGCTGCCAGCGCCATGGGCCTGCGCAAGGATGACATCATCCTTAGCGTCAACGACGCGCCCATCGGCAGCATGACCGATCTGCGCAACGAGGTCGGGCTCAGCCAGGTAGGCGATCCGGTCGGGGTCACGGTGATACGCGACGGCACAGTCGTGAGCCTGCGCAGCGAGCTCAAGCCATGGCCCGAGCACATCCCCTACAAGCCGCTGGATGCCGCCGCCGAGCGCCGTTTCCGCGACTGGCAGGACCGCCGCAATGGCCGTCTGAGCAGCGAGGCCCAGGCCCTGCGCAAGGACATCGAAGAGGTCCGCCGCGAGTTGTCCGACGAGGTCGAGGATGCGGTCGGCCCCGGCGAGGCCGGCAGCGCTGATGCGGGTTTGGGCCTGCCGGCGTTCCGCTTGTCTTTGCGCGTGCCCTCAGTGCCCGTCCCCGTGGTCGAGGCGGATGACCTCGGTCCGCTCGTCATCGATCCACTGCTTGCCGATCCCACTGGGACCGAGCGCCCGTGGCGGGCCGCGGTCCGCGTTGAACTGTGAAGGTCCCCATGCGACTGCTGTTACCTCTGTTGGTTTGTTCCTTTGTCACCGCGGCTGATCCGGTGCCGTCGGCCCCGCCAGCCGCCGAGACCCCGCCAGCCACCCAGACGCCGGTGGTCAAGCCGAGCTTCGGCTGGACTGTTCCTGACGGTCTGGCCCAGAATGGCCAGGCCCCAGGCCTCATGGTCATCGAGGTCAAGCCCGGCGGCACGGCTGCGGCCATCGGCATCGAGCCCAACGACACGGTGACCGCGATCAACGGCACGCCGATCCGCTCCAGCGATGACCTGCGCACGATTCTCGCTGCGGCCAAGCTCGGCGATCAGGTGACGGTGGAATTCCTTCGCGCTGGTGCCAGTAAAACGGTCAGCGGCCCGCTGCTCGAACGCCCACGACCGGCGAATCTCGCGGGTGAATTGACCGCCGCGAAAAGCGAACTGGCGGCCCTGCGCGCGCTGGCCAAGGACAAGGCCAAGGAGCCGTCCCTGGCGGAGATTTTGCAAAGCCTGCAAGACATCGACAAGCGCCTCCCCAAGGCAGTGGCTGCGTTCAAGAAGCAATACCCCAACGGTGAATTCGACATCAGCATCCGCATCCGCATCACCAGCGACAAGGATGCCAAGGACCCGATCGAGATCGGCAATGTCGGGCCGGACGACGAGAAGAAGCCGGACGCGGTGAAGGATGCGCCCAAGGACGCGCCACACGATCCTGCGCCTGTTGCCCCGGCGCCTTGAATAATTGAGCGTTTTCACGGGCCCATGCTGCACCGATGCACGGTGAGCATGGGCCTTTTCGTTTCCCTGACATAAATAGAGAAAATATTCCCCAATGCCCTTGGAGGGTTGCCTCGGCACCATATAGAGAAAAACATCCTCATAAGCGGCGCCGCCGCACTGGAGCCAACCATGCCCGCCACCCTCACCACCGATCGTCTCGCCGCTTCCAGCGTGGATGAGGCGGTGAGCTGCGTAGCCGCTGCCCAGCGCGAATACGCCACCTACACCCAGGAGCAGGTGGACGCGGTGGTGGCGGCGGTGGCGGCGGCGGCGGTGCGTGCACGCATCGACCTGGCCAAGGCCGCGGTGGCCGAGACCGGCATGGGCGTGGTCGAAGACAAGGTCATCAAGAACCACTTCGCTGCCGAGTTCGTGCACAACCGCTACCGCACGTTGCGCACGGTGGGCGTGATCGAGCACGACGTGGCCGCGGGCTTCCGCCGCATTGCCGAACCCATGGGCGTGCTGGCGGGGGTGATCCCGGTCACCAATCCCACCTCGACCACCATCTTCAAGTGCCTGCTCGCGCTCAAGACGCGCAACGGCATCGTGCTCTCGCCGCATCCGCGGGCCAAGGGTTGCACCGCCCTGACCGCGCGGCTGCTCGATGAGGCGGCCA
>JBILDK010000208.1:0-5388 GCA_044352625.1 Planctomycetota bacterium | reverse complement strand
GCTGCCGGGAATTTCCACCAAGCTGGCCGCGCCGTCAGCCATGAGATCCTTGAGGGCACGGTAGACCGTGGCCTGGCCCAGGTGCGGTTGCTCGGCATGGGCCAGCGCGAGCAACTCCAGCACCGAAAGTGGGCGCTCGGCCTCGGTCAGGATGCGGGCGATCAACGTGCGCTGGCGGGTGCTGCGTTCCATGACTGAAGACCAGCCTTGGCAGGACTCCGAGGGGGGCAACCGAATTCATCCCGCGGCGGCATCTGTGTTTCGCCCGACCCCGTGGTTGCGCCACCGGCATCTGCAGACCATCGCGGCGGCACTGTTGCCTGCAGTCCTGCCGGCTCTTGAGCGCATCACGTTGGCACTCGAAGATGGCGATCAGTTGGATCTGTGGCTGACCGGACCGCCGGCTGGCCGACCCTCTGTGCTGGTTCTGCATGGGCTCGAAGGGTCCCTCGCATCGGCTTATGCCCGGCAGATGCTCACGGCCATTGCAGCCCGGGGTTGGTGCGGCGCGTTCCTGCATGCGCGCGGTTCCGCCTGCCGGCCCAACCGACTGGTGCGCGGCTATCACTCCGGGGACTGGCAGGACGCCGCGGCTGCTGGTCGTTGGCTGGTCGCTCAGGGCGCGACGGCGCTGGGGGCCGTCGGCGTATCCCTCGGCGCGAACCAGGTGCTGGTGTGGTTGGGCACTGGCGCCGCGTGCCCCTTGGCGGGGGCGGTGGCGATCAGTCCGCCCTTTGATCTGGGGGCCTGCGCAGATGCCCTGGGGAAAGGTTTCAGTCGGCTCTACGGCGCCCACCTGTTACGGCAGATGCGCGCCAGCATTTTGGCTAAGTCTGCGCTGAACGGCTGGACCCGGGCGCGGCTGAACCGGCTCCGTACGTTCCGCGCTTTCGACGACGCCATTACCGCGCCGCAGCACGGCTTCGCCGGGGTCGAGGATTATTACCAACGCGCCTCCTGCGCCGGGCATCTCGCAGGCATCACCGTGCCGACCCTGATCCTGCATGCGCTTGATGATCCGTTCATACCCGCCACGAGCATACCGCGGCAGGTCCCACCGGCGGTCACCCTGCGCCTGCTCAACCGCGGCGGTCACGTGGGATTTTTGCACGGTTGGCGAGCCCGGCCGTGGCTGCCTGCAGTCGCTCTTGACGCCTTGGCTCCGTTGCTTGCCCCCGGCAGCGGCGGATCATCCAGGCCATGAGTGCAGTCAGCATCCACCGCGTGAGCGTGTCCTATGGCACCACCACGGTCCTCGACGGGGTCGATGTGGACGTCGCGGCGGGCGAGATTTTTTTCCTGCTCGGCGCCAGCGGCTGTGGCAAGACCACCCTTTTGCGCACCGTGGCTGGCTTCATCGCGCCCGGTCAGGGCACGGTCCGCATCGCCGGCGAGGACGTAACCAGGTTGCCCACCGAACGGCGCGGTGTGGGCATGGTCTTTCAGAATTACGCCTTGTGGCCGCATCTGGATGTGGCCGGCAATGTCGCTTTCGGGCTTGAAGTGCAGGGCGTGCCCTCCGCTGAACGCCAGCAGCGCGTCGCCGCGGCTCTGGCCCTGGTTGAACTGGCGGATCTTGGCGAGCGGCGCATCGGCCAGCTTTCGGGCGGCCAGCAGCAGCGCGTGGCCCTGGCTCGCGCCATCGCCACTCGGCCGCGGGTCCTGCTGCTTGATGAGCCGCTTTCGAACCTCGACCCGCGCTTGCGTGGACAGATGCGCAGCGCGATCCGCCGCATCTGCAAGGAATCAGGCCTGACCGCGATGTACGTCACCCACGACCAGGCCGAGGCTCTCGCCACCGCCGATCGCATCGCCTTCATGAGCTTCGGACGCATCGAACAGGTGGGTACGCCCCGCGACCTGTACGACCGGCCGGCCAGCCGGGCGGTCGCAGCCTTCGTGGGCGAAGCCAACCTGCTCGACGCTGCGGCGCTGACCGCGCTTGCCCTGCCTGCAACCGACGCAGCGACCTGCTGTCTTCGTCCGGAACGCATCCGACTGGGCGTTGGTCCGCTGTCTGCCGAGATCATTGCGGTGGCCTACGAGGGCGCCGTCGCGCGCTATGATCTCAGCGTTGCCGGGGTGCGTCTGGTGGCGAGCGAAGCCGCCCCGCCGGAGCGTCGAACCGGCGAGACGGTGCCTTGCGCGATTGAGCCGGGCGACCTGGTGGTGCTGTTGCGGTAGCGGCAACCGTGTCCTCGATTCGCCGGGTGGCATTGCCGGTGCGGCAATCTCCCTCGACCTGCTGATTATCCCGACCACGCGACGCTCGACCAGGCCCCAGGGCGAGATCGAGCAGGTGGCAGGAGAGACCGGCAGCACCAGCAAGTTCCGGGTCACGGGAATCTCGTACCGTGCGCCGGAGCGGCAGCTGGCGATGGCGTCGCGTTACCCTGAACCCGAAAACCGCAGTTGTCCCGCCGTTATCTAGCGCAGTTTCTCCACCAGCCGGCGGCAGGCCTCGACCACGTCGGCGCGGTGGCCGAAGGAGGAGAAGCGCACGAAGCTTTCGCCCGCCGGGCCGAAGCCCGAGCCCGGCGTGGTCACCACGTGGCACTTTTCCAGGATCTCGGTGAACACGTCCCAGCTGGTGCGGCCGGGGAACTGGGCCCACACGTAGGGGGCGTTGGCGCCGCCGATGCAGGAGATCCCGAGGGTCTTGAGCGCCTCGCGGATCAGCGCGGCGTTGCCGAGGTAGAAGTCGATCAGGCCGCGCATCTCGGCGATGCCCGCTGGTTCCAGGGCCGCCAGGCCACCGTACTGGGCGACATTGCTGGCGCCGTTGAACACCGTGGTGCAGATGCGGTTCCAGTCGGCCCACACGGTTTCGCCGGACGCGTAGGTCAACTCCTTGGGTACCACCGTCCAGCCGAGGCGGACGCCGGTGAAGCCGATGGGCTTGGAGAACGAGTTGACCTCGATGGCGCAACTGCGCGCGCCGTGGATCTCGAAGATCGACTTGGGCAGGGCCGGGTCCTTGATGTATTCGGCGTAGGCGGCGTCGAAGATGATCACGGTGCCGAGCCTGCGCGCCGCCTCGACCAGGGCGGTGAGCTGGGCGCGGGTGGCGACGGCGCCGGTGGGATTGTTGGGCGAGCAGAAGTAGAACAGGCCGTTGGCCGGCAGTTTGGCGAGGTCGGGGAAGTAGTCGTTCGCGGCCACGCAGGGCAGGTAGCTGATGCCGGCGTAGCCGGTGCCCTGCCACGCGCCGGCGGCGCCCACCAGCACCGAACCATCGACATAGACCGGGTAGGACGGGTCCTGGACCGCGACCTTGGCGTCACGGCCGAACAGCAGCTGCAGGCGGCCGATGTCGCACTTGGCGCCGTCGGAGACGAAGACCTCGTCGGCAGCGACCGTGCAGGTGGCGTAGAACACGGCGGCGATGCGCTCGCGCAGGGCGGTCAGGCCCTGCTCGTCGCCATAGCCGGAGTAGCCGGCGAGGGTGCCCAGGCGGCGGGCGCCCTCCACCAGGCCGCCGTCGATGTGCGGGGTCAGGGGCTCGGTGGTGTTGCCGATGCCAAGGCTGATGATCTTGGCCTCGGGATGGGCGGCGGCGAACTCGCGGCGGCGGCGGCCGATCTCGGGAAAGAGGTAGCCGGCCTTGAGGTTGGAGAGTCCGGGATTGCGCGTGATCATGGGTCAGCCTTGCTGCGTGCGCGCGGCGGCGTTGAAGCCTTCCAGCGCACTGAAATCGAGGGTGGAGAAATAGTCGTCGAGGGTCTCGCGGCGGCGGATCTGCAGCGCCGAGCCGTCGGGGCGCAGCAGCACTTCGCCGCAGCGCAGCTTGCCGTTGTAGTTGAAGCCCATGGCGCGGCCGTGGGCGCCGGCGTCGTGGATCGCCAGCAGGTCGCCGGGGACGATCTTGGGCAGTTGGCGCTGCACCGCGAACTTGTCGTTGTTCTCGCACAGGCTGCCGACCACGTCGTAGGTCTCGGTGGCCGGGGCGGACTCCTTGCCGATGACGCTGATGTGGTGGTAGGCGCCGTACATGCCGGGGCGCATCAGGTCGGCCATGGTCGCATCGACGCCGATGTATTCGCGGTAGATGCTCTTGGTGTGCAGCGCCGAGGTCACCAGCCAGCCGTAGGGCCCGGTGATGATGCGGCCCCATTCCAGGCGCAGGCCGACCGTGCCGAGTCCGGCCGGGACGAGGATGGCGTCATAGGCCGTCTTGATGCCGCGGGCGAGCGTGCCGTAGTCGATGGCCTTCTGGCCCGGCCGGTAGGGGATGCCGGCGCCGCCGCCGAGATTGACGAAATCGACGCTGATGCCGGTCTTGGCCTTCACCTCGACCGCGAGCTCGAACAGGATGCGGGCGGTCTCGATGTGGTAGTCGATGGTCAGCTCATTGGAGGCGACCATGGTGTGCAGGCCGAAGCGCCGCGCGCCCTTGGCCTTCAACTGGACGAAGCCATCGAGGATCTGCTGGCGGGTGAAGCCGTACTTGGCCTCCTCGGGCTTGCCGATGATCTCGTTGCCGTCCTTGAGCGGCCCCGGGTTGTAACGGCAGGAGATCAGTTCGGGGATGCCGGCGGTCCGGGCGAGGAAATCGATGTGGGTGATGTCGTCGAGATTGATCACCGCGCCCTGGCGGCGGGCGGCCTGGTATTCGTAGGCCTGGGTCTCGTTGGAGGTCAGCATCACCGCCTCGCCGGTCATGCCCACCTTCTCGGCCAGGATCAGCTCCGCCGGGCTGGAGCAGTCCGCGCCGAAGCCCTCCTCGGCGAGGATCTTGAGGATGAACGGATTGGGCAGGGCCTTGACCGCGTAGTGCTCGCGGAAGTCGGGGAAGATCGCGAACGCGCTGACGATGGCCTTGGCGTTGGCGCGGATCGCGGCCTCGTCGTAGAGATAGAACGGGGTCGGAAAGCGCTCGGTCAGCTCGCGGAGGCGCTCAGCAGAAAGGGGAAAAGACTTGTCGCTCATGGCTGCACCAGGTCGAAGGGGGAAGGCATGGTGCGACGGACCGACGCCACGCAAGGCGCACCGCCCACCCCTGGGTGCGCAGCGCACCCGGTCCGGCTGTATTGCCCCAACTCTACTGGAAACTCAAGTTCAGGTTGTGCGCAATCGGGCATCACCTCCTCGACGCGACGGCCCAGCGCGTTCTGGATCACCGTGCTCGAGCCCAGCGCGGCCATGCCCGCCTCGATGTGCTCCTCACGCCAGTGGCTCAGGGTCGAACCCGAGACGCAGAGCTTGTGGGCGACGCCCTCCAGCGAGTCCACCTTGCGCAGCCGCGCCAAGACGAAGTGCACCGGTGAATAGAGCTACTGATCTTTCACATAGGTTGATCTGGGAACTGATCCGATGTCAGCCGTAAGGCCGACAATATCGGGCAGTTCAGCGAAGCGGCCCGATCAACCTATGTGAAAGCTGAGTAAA
>JBILDK010000207.1:0-5457 GCA_044352625.1 Planctomycetota bacterium | reverse complement strand
GACAGATCACAGCACAGAACCAATGATCGAGCTTTTCAAGGTGGATTCACGGTTCGGTGACCACGCGCAGCGAGCCCAGGCAAAAACGTTCGTCAGCGTCGTGGACGCGCAGGACCACCTTCAGGAAGAACGCCTGCTGTCCTGCAACGGCAGCGCTCACATCAACAAATTGCGGGGGATTCTTCCACGCCTTGCTGTCGATGCTCTGCGGATAGCTGTTCTGCCAGGTGTTGTCGAAGCGTCCGCAGGTCGTCCAGGCCTTGCCATCGATGCTCACCTGGAATTCAACCATGCTGGAATCCTCGTAGGCCCGCGCATCGAAGATCACGGCAGTGGCGCCCAGCGGCTTGCCGGCGTCGATGCGGTAGGTCACCGATCCTGGGGTGAAATGCTCGAGCGGTCGCATCAGGTTCATGGAGATGTGGTGCAGGTAATTCGGCTCTGGACGGTGCGGGCGCACCACAACCCCGTCGATGGCGTGGGTCAGCGTCTTCCAGGCATCGCCAGTCAAGCTGGTGAAATCCTGGTCGAGCAGCACCCGGTGGGCTTGGCGGACGCGGATCAGGCGCCGGTTCCCGCCCCGCTCAGCGTAGGGCGAATAGTCGATGTCGACCATCTGGCCCGGCTTCAAGGCCTGGGCGAACATCGGTGCCTCGTAAGCGCAGAAGCGCCCCTGCAGCGCGACGGTGTCGAAGTGCGTGGCATAGGCGAAATCGTAGCGGTTGCCGTTCTCCAGCTCGATCCCGCCATTGGCGACCGTGCCCATGAATACGGGCGGATGAACCACCTTGATCCGGCCCCGGTCATGCCCGTATTGGGCCTGGATCGCCACCACCTGCCCGCGTTCATCCAGCTTCAGTTCGACCCGGTCCAACGCCGTCAGCTTATCCGCGGCCTGGCCATCAACGGGCAGCCGTTCGGGGGCGCGCTGCACCCGAACGCCGGCAGCCAGCGGCAGCCGCAGGCTGTCTTCGAAGCCCATCACGGCCAGATCCTGGGTATCCACCCGAATGGAGCTAGCATCCCCATCCAGATAGCGGGCGGTCAGAGTGCGCGGCAACGCTGGTGGAACCGGCACGGCCCGTACCGCCTCACGTTCAACCACCACCTGGTCATCGTGCACCGGCACGCTGGGCCCGGCGCCGTTGCGTACCGACAGGCGGTAATGATTGGTCGCAAGCTGCTCAAGATGCCATCCCGTATGCCGACCGCCGGCTGGGAAGGTCAGCCGGAACGGCTGCCGATCGGTGTCGCTCGCGACCATGAATTCGCAGCCGTTGTCGGAGAGGTTCAGCAGGGTGACCAGGACCATCTGTTCAGCACCGGGCAGGGTCACGCCCAGGGGATGCCGCCCCAGCGTGCCGTGGCCGCGCACCGTATAGCGCGCCGGCAGCACCTCGGAGAGCGCACCGCTGAGCAGGGTCTGGACGCTGCGGTAGCGGCCGGCGGCGTAGAGTTTCTCGGCAGTGCGCAGAGTGTCGTCGTTGGTGGCCAAGGCGCGGTATTGGCGGATCTGTCGACCGGCCACCGCCCGATCCTGCACCATCAACTCCAAGGTGCGGCTCTCGCGCATGGTCATTGGGTTGGCCTCGACGTAGCCGCTGCGCCGGGGCCAGGTGGTGCTGACCGAGGCGCTGAGCAGGAAGGCGGCATCGGGCGCCGACTCGGCATGGATCACGACGCGCACCAGCCAGGTGGTGGATCCGAGCATGGCCTCGCCCAGGGCGACGGTCTTCTTGCTCGTCATGTAGGGTTCCCAATGGTCGGGGCAGGGCAATTCGGCATTGCCAAGCACCGCCACCGGGCGCAGGGATTCCACCGTGGGCCCGGCAAGAATCTCCAGGCGATTGCCCGATCCTGGCGAGATGCGGCCATCCAGATTCAGCGACAGCCCGCTGACAAAGGCTTCTCCACCATTGTCCAGGCGATACGTGATCTGGCCTGGCGAGGCGCAATCCGCCACCGCCAGCCGGGTCACCCCATGCGCATCGGCGTTGTCGCGCAGACGCCGGTGCAGCATCAGATTTTCCGAGGACACCAGGGCGGAGGGATTCCCCAACGAGCCGAGATGGCCGTAATGTACTGAGAAAATGACCGGTTCGTGGTGCGGAGTGGGGAGAGCAGGCAATGCGCCGATCCCATCGACGGCGCGGATCACCGAGGTGAAGTCCGGGAACTGGTCATCGTTCATGAACGTGACGAACTGGAATCCGCTGCCGTACAGATTGCGCAGGGGGGCGCCGTTATTCTTGAGGATGGTCGCCTCCAGATTGACGTGGGCCAGCTTGCCGTTGGCGCGCAGGTAGTCGTACATCGCATACATCTCCCAGAAGCATTCGCCGGTGGTCCAGAACGGATCGACCATGCCGGTCTGGCCGCCGAACCAACGCAGATCATTGACCGGCGCCTCGCTGCGGAAAATGGTATGGGCATACAGGTCATCACTGGTCTGCCGGTTGGGTAGGGTGACCACCCCACGATCGACGGTCACGCTGTCCCGGCCGATGGCGGCGCTGATCCAGTCTGCATAGGTACGCCAGAGCTGAACCTGATCCTGGTACAGCCAGAGCCGTTCCGCCTGGCTGAGTCCGTCCTTGGGATCCAGGATGAGGCCATCACGGGCGGCAGCGGCAACGGTGACGGCGGTGATCTCGCCCAACGGCGGACCCAGTTCGCGCACAAAAATGGGCTGGGCCGGCTTCCCGCTGGCCTTGAGGAAGGCGAGGTGGTCGGATACGCCCTGCATGCAGCCGGCGAAGCGGCGCTTGAGTACGTCGTTCATGATTGGATCACGAAAGGTCGTCCAGAAGGTGCTTGCCCACATGTTCGGATAGGACGGACTGTAGCGGTCTGACAGCCGATCATAGCTGAGCAGGCTGTAGCGTCCGTCATTGAAATAACCGCCTTGCCCGTCAGGTCCGGACGGGGCGCCGCCCCAGGTTCCGCCGTTGATCAGGATCTCCACCGGACGCCCCGTCGCACTCGACTGGTCGAGGGCGGTGGTGATGGCGGCACGGGTCGTGGCGCATGGGGTGTTGGCGTAGTGTTTGAGGATGAGGTCGCCAAGCGGGGCGAACGACGTCATGACCGGTTCGCCGTCCGCCGGCTTGGTAAAACGGCCATTGAGCGCCAAGGGCCGGTAAAAACCTTCTGCCTGATCGGTGGTGTTGAAGAAATCCGCGTACAGCCACATGCGTCCCAGGCTGAATTCAGGGGCGCCGGCACTGCGGATCGTCACCCGCACCGTGTCTCCGCCGGTCTGGCTGGCGGGGATGGCCACGAATACGTGGTTGGGACCAGCGCCGATCTCCTGATAGGTGCGGAAGTAGGTATCGCGGCCGTCAACCGCCACCATGTAGCCGAAGGCCCGCTCCCGGCGCTGGTGGATTTCTTCGATCTCCAGGATGAGCGGGGTGTGCCCAGTGGGTTTGTTCAGCACCACACTCAGCGTGGCTCCAGTGCCCGACAGGGTCAGAACGTCATGATCCCCGACAATGGCACCCATCTCGGTGTGCAGGCGCTCGTGTCGTACCGTTCCCTGGCTTTCGCTGCGATGAGCCTGGGTGCTGGCCGGATTGCCCAGATTGATGAGATCAGAAAACAGGGGCCCGGGGTTGGCCTGCCGAGCAGGCGAGACGTCCACAGTCCTCGTGGTACAGCCCATGGCACAGGCCAGGAGGCCGACGCAGGCAATGGTAGACAGACCGACGAATGACAGCGAGGCACGTCGCATGGCGAGGAATCCTGGGGGGAAAACGTGAGTCCGGCCGAGTCAGATGAGCCCCCCGACGGGCGGAGGACCCCACAATTATGACGAGCTTGAAACCCGAGACGGTCACAATTTCCGTCAGGAGCCCCAGCTTGGGGGCACGGAACGGGTGACCAATGACCTGCCCCTTTTTTTAGTGAAAATTCTGTGGTAGGATAAGAGGTGCATCCTAGCTGGGAGTATAATGCCATGTCCAACGCCAGTGCCAACGCCGGTCCCCTGTACGGCAGGCCACTACCCCGGCGACTGGGGGGGTTCACCCTTATCGAACTGCTGGTCGTCGTCTCAATCATCGGTCTTTTGGTGGCCATGCTGTTGCCGGCGGTCGGCATGGTGCGTGATCAGGCCAAATCCGCTATGTGTCAGAACCGCCTACGCCAGATTGGCCTGTGTTTTTCGAATTACACGGCTCACAATGACGGCATCATGCCATGGGGGGCAACAACTGGTTTCTCGTGGTCGGCATGGTACTTAGCAATTACCGAAACTACGCCGGCAGCCTCCCCCCTAACCGCCGCAGCGTGCGCGACCGAGTGGGCAGCCACGGGCGCCAGTGAATGGGCGCCACTGTTTTTCTGCAGCGAAGATCCCAATTCCCCAAAAAGTGATGCTGCTAAACTGGGACACGCGTCCGGCACGTACTTCTGGTATAAATACGCGGTCAGCCACGGCTATAATGCACAAGGCCTCGGGGGAATGGGAAACACCGCGTTTGGCGGGAGTCAGCCCTACCGCGAACCTGCGTCCCTCAGCAGCATCACCAAGTCCAGTGCGACCGTGCTGGTCGCTGACAACATGGTCATAACCTATGAGTATACAGTTAAAGCGGGACATGGCCTGTTGGGCGCCGGTCCAGGGACCTGGGTCATCTATCCTCGGCATAGCGGGAATCGAACTAGCAACATCCTCTGGGTCGACGGGCATGTCAGCTCGATCACAGCTGCCGGTCCCGGCAACTATAGCAGCTTGTACCAGGTAACCGCCTTGGGAAAAAACAGCGGTGCTGGGGATCTGGCGCTGGATTCGCTTTGGGATCGGAAATGAGAGCCCCCCGATTCCGGACCCAGGTGCTTTTCCTGGCATCGCTTGTCGCGGGCGCAGCCATCATCTGGTGGCCGCGCCAAGACCCGCCGGTGCCACCGCTGCGGGCCCTGCCCACGATCGCGCACCTCACCAGGGCAGAACTGACGCAGCTTCCTGATGAACAGCTCCTTCCGCGGATCCAGCTTGAGTGCGTGCGACAGATCCTGGCCGCTGGTGGCAACTGGCGCTCCGGGCCTGAGATACTGCCGCCGATGGCCTTCAACCTCTGGGCGATCGAGGCCCAGGAAACCACACTCCTGCAATCAGGCTTCGCCACGGTCGTACACTGCGAACGCGATCCCCGGCAGACGCCGCTGGGGCCCACCCTGGCGCAGGTGGCTGATGCCTATGCGGCCGTGGGTCTCGCCCCGCTTGCAGCGGTGGTGCGCGAGGCCGCAGCCCACCCCGATAAAGGCAGCACGCCTCGTGACGATACCGCGTTCGCTGAGCTTGATGCGCGGTTTCGGCAGGCCATAGGTAGCGGCACCCAGACGTGGCGGTTAGCCTACGCGCGCAAGCACCGTGCTGCGCTGATGGACAGGTCTCCATGACGGAATCCAATGGGGGATTGCACGGCAGTCGTGGAGATGGCATGTGGCGCGGCC
>JBILDK010000206.1:0-5469 GCA_044352625.1 Planctomycetota bacterium | reverse complement strand
CCAAGCAGGGGTGCGGGCATGCGCTGCTTGGCCAGGAATTCGGGGTGGACCTTCACCGCCAGCACCTCTTCATAGTAGCTGCGGTTGAAGATGCCGATGCGACCGCGCTCGGGGAGGCACCTGGTGGTGCGCCACAGGAAATCGTGGTCGAGCTCCTCGGCCGACGGCGACTTGAACGAGAACACCTGGCAGCCCTGGGGGTTCACCCCGGACATGACGTGCTTGATCGTCCCGTCCTTGCCCGCCGCATCCATTGCCTGGAAGATCAGCAACAGCGACCAGCGGTCATCGGCGTAGAGCTTGTCCTGGAGCTTGGCCAGGCGATCGACGCCCTCGGCGAGGGCCTTTTCCGCGTGCTCCTTGTCGCTGTAATCGAGGGTATCGGCGGGATCCCAGTCCTTGAGCTTGAAGCCCTTCCCCTTGGCGACGCGGAAGTGGTTGGCGAATTGTGCGGCTCGGCTCATGGGACCTCCGGAAGTGGTCGGCATCATGGTTTTTATGCATTGGCGTGTCAATCGGGGCGTGCTTGTCACGCCCCGGACCACGCCCATCATCCCGGGCATGGATGCCACCACTGCCGATCCCGTCCGTCGTCCCTGGCGCCCATGGCAACTCGCCCTGGCGGCGTTGCTGCTCGCAGGCGCCGTGGCCGGCGGCTGGACGCTGTACTGGGTCTTCGTCCAGCATCGTCTGGGCACCATCAGCGAGGGACGCGTGTACCGTTCAGGCCGGATGCCCCCGGCCGAGATGGCGGCGACGGCCCAGCGTCTCGGTCTGAAGACGGTCATCGACCTGCGCACCTCGCGCGAGGGTCAGGACGAGACCAACACCACCGACCAGCGCGAGATCGAGTCCGAGGCCGCCGCGCTGGCGGCGGTAGGCGTGCGCCACATCCATCTGCCCAGCTCGCAGGTGCCGGACCAGGCCACCCTCGACCGTTTTCTGGCCGAGATCCGCGATCCATCGATCTATCCTACCCTGATCCACTGCTACCACGGTGTGGGCCGCGCCGAGCTGTTCAGTGCGGTCTACCGCATCGAACAGGAGGGCTGGGATCCGGACGCGGCACGCTGCGCCACCCGCTTCATCGTCGCCGGCAGCAGTTTCGATGTGGACAAGCAGAAGGGGGTGTTCCTCAAGGACTACCGGCCGCACCCGCAGCCCGTGGCGAAGTGATGCCGTGGGCGCGCGGCGGGTTGTGCTCCAGCAGGTACTGGGCGGTCTGGTAGTAAGCGCGCAGCTCTGCGCTCATGCGCGCCACCACTTCGGGATGGGCGGCACTGACATCGGCGGCGGGATCCGCGCCTGAACGGTCCTGGAGCACCGGCCGCGAGCCATCCCCGTCCACCGCATAGAAGAAACGCCGGTCCATCCAGCCAAGGCGCGGCCGATCTTCATCCACCAGCAGGAACACGCCCCGGTCCGGGTCCAGGTCCGGGGACAGCAGGTCCTGGCCCAGGGTGGTGTTGACGTGCTCGACCCCGGCCAGCGCCGCCACCGTGGGCAGGATGTCCACCAGGGTCGCCGGCTGCTCTATGCGCCGGGGTTCGAGTCCCAGGCCCGGAGCCCAGATCGCCAGCGGGACGCGCAGATGGGTAAGACCCATCGCGAAATCGCCATCCATGCTCGCGGTCCGCGGACCCGAGGTGCCGTGGTCGCCGAACAGTACCACGATGGTGTCACGGAACCACGGACTGCGCCGCAGTTCAGCGCTCCATACGCCGATGAAATGGTCGATCAGACGCACCGCGTTGTACTGGTCGTTGCCATTGAAGCCGGCGGCCTCCAGCGTGGCCTGGGGCAGCTCCTTGCGCACGAACCCGGCATTGTCCTCGGGAATGGTGTAGGGACGGTGATTGCCAGCGGTCTGCAGGAAGGCGAAGAAGGGCTTCGTGCCATCGCGCGCCGCGAGTACGCCCTGGGCGCGGCGCAGCATGGCGAGGTCGGACACGCCCCACACGTCCACCACCGGATCGTCGGGATAGTCGCCCTCCTCGTAGATCGTCAGGTCCGGCTGACAGGCCTGCATGAAGCCACGGATGTTGGCCCAGTTGGCACTGCCGCCGAGGAAGTAGAAGTGATCGCGGCCGACGAAGGCCGCCGCCAGGGAATGCTGGCTGGCGATCAGTGGATTGCGCGACGAGGTCCGCCACACCGAGACATCGGGAATGCCAGTGAACAACGCCCAAACCGTGCGCGCGGTGCCATAGGCCGGAGCGTAGGCGCGGGTACAATGCACGCTCTGGCGGATGATCGCATCAAGCTGCGGGGTCGGATCGAGGGGATTCCCGGCGAAACCCATGAAGTAGTTGGCTTGGGTTTCCAGATGCAGCGCAATCACGTTGACCGGCCGTGGATGTGCGGGTCGCGCGGAGACATGGCGCGCATAGTCCGGTCCCGTGGCCGGCGGGGCCGCCGGCAGGCCCAGCCGCCGTGCCATGAGTGGATACCCCTCCTGCACCGCCGCGACGTCATAGCGCACCTGGCGTACCTTGAGCGTATCCAGGAAAAACAGCGCGGGATTGAGACCGAGTCCCACGACATACGTATTGTCCGAGGTGAACGCCTCGCTCCAACGCAGTGGGTAGAGGATGACCTTGCCGTAGATGCCGAGGCCGCCAAGCAGCAGCACCAGCATCCCTGCGGCCAGGGCTCCGGGCCAGCGCCAGGGCGTGGGCGACACCGGCCAGCGCGCCGCCCGGCGCAGCAGCCAGTCGGCGGCGGCGGTGGCCCCGCCCGCCAGCGCGAGCAGGCCGAGGGCGCCCCATACCACCGGATAGCTCTCCCAGACCATGGTCGCGGCGATGGTGAAGTCTTCGACGAAGCGCAGCACCGAGGCATTGAGCCGCGTACCGAGGTAGGCGTAGTGTCCGAGATCGGTCAGCGCCACCAGGGCGATGAGCATGCTGGCCAAACCCAGCCAGGCGCTGGCGGCCCAGCGCGCTGCGCGGTTGCCCAGCGGCGTCCAGCGCCGGGGAAGGGTCAGGGCCAGGGCGACAGGAGCGCACAGGATGAGAGTCAGGCGTAGGTCGAAACGCAGGCCGAGGACAAAGGCGTTGGCGAGGGTAGTGAAGGTCGCCGGCACGGCGGCGCCGTGGAACCAGGCAGCGAACACCAGCCGCCACAGCAGCAGGTGCGTGAAGATCAGCGCCACGATCATGGCGAGCAGGCGCAGGCGCGGCGCCTGCCAGCACGCCATCAGCCAACGGCCCAGGGAACTGCGGGATTGCATGGCGCGGGATGTTCCGCCGGGTCGGCGGTGGACAAGGCCCACTGCGCTTCCGCAACCAGCAGCGCGCGGTACAAGGTCGCCATGCGCCTGCGCATCATCGATGGCCCGGGTACCGGCACCGTGGTCGAGCTGGGACCGGAAGCGATCCACATCGGTCGCGAGAGCGGCAACGACCTGCGCATCGAGGATGCGAAGTCGAGCCGGTTTCATGCCGAGGTCAGCCCAGAAGGCTCGGCGTGGCGGCTGAAGGATCTGGGCAGTTCCAATGGCACCTGGACCGCCGAAGGCCGCATCGAGCACCTGGATCTGGCGGACGGTGTCACCTTCCGGATCGGCCGCACCTGGTTCCGGACCGAAGACGAGGCGGCGACGGCCAGCGACGAGGCTGTGGTCACCGGACTCGACCTGCGCAGCGGGGGGTCAGACCTGTTCACCGCGGCCCAGCGCCCCCCGGCGGACTTGGTGCGGCAAAACGCCTACCTGGTGTTGCTCCATCGCTTGATCGAGCGTTGTCGCACCGCGCGCGGGCGCGACGGATTGTTCGAGGTGCTCGACGATGCCAGCGCCGAGGTCATCGAGGGCGACCGCGTGGCGGTGTTCCTGCCCGAGGCCGGCCCTACGGGCTGGTCCCTGTGGCCACCGCATGAGGTCCGGTTGCGCGCCCGCTGGGGTGCCGTCCCCTTCGCCCGCACCTTGCTTGAATCCGCGCGGCGACGGCGCGAACCGCTGCTGTGCACCGTGCGCGGCGACCTTGACCCGAGCGCGAGCATGGTGCGCGCCGGGGTGAAGAGCGCGATGGCCGCGCCGCTGCGCCTGGGTGAGACGGTGCATGCGCTGCTCTATGTCGATCGGGTCAAGGGCGGCCACGCCTTCGAGCGCGCCGACCTAGAATTCCTCGCTGCTGTGGCCAATCAGCTCGCCGCCACCCTCGCCAACCAGGAACGCCTGGCCGACCTCACCGCCCAGGTCGAACGCCTGACCCGTACCGAGGCGGTGCGGCCACTGCTGCTGGTCGGGCAGTCCCTGGCGGGCATCGACCAGCTCCTCGCCAGCGCGGCTGGGGATCCCGCGCCGGTACTCATCCACGGCCCCGCTGGCAGCGGCAAGGAGCTGTGCGCGCGCATCCTGCACCACCGCTCGCCGCGCACCCGCGCGCCGCTGCAGATGCTGTCCTGCGCCGGGATGGCGGACGACGACCTGGAGGTCGCCCTGTTCGGCGCCGCCGCCGGTTCGGCGCCGGGGGTCGGCGAGGACCGACCCGGCCTGTGGGAGATGGCCCACAACGCGACCCTGCTGCTCGATGAGCCTGGCGAATTGCCGGAGGCCCTTCAGGCGCGCCTGGTCCAGGCGATCGACCGGGGCGAGGCCCGGCGGCGCGGCGATGGCGCGTTGCGCCGTGCCGACGTGCGCATCCTGGCCATCGCCAACGAGGCCGAGGATGCTCGGCTGCGCCCCGACCTGCGGGCGCGCTTCGCCGCCTGGACCCTCAGGCTACCAGCCCTGGGCGAGCGTGCGGGCGACTTCGACGAGCTGGTGGACCACATCCTGGGCGAATACGCGCTGCGCGTCGGTGAAGCCCCGAAACGGCTCGCCCCCGAGGTCCGCACCCGGTTGATGCGCGCAGCGTGGCCGGGCAATGTGCGCCAGCTGCGTCAGACCGTGGAGCGCGCCTGCGCGGTCGCCACCGATCAGGTAGTGCGCGCCCAGGACCTCCCGCCGCTGCCCGGGGTCCCGGCAGGCTCCGCCGAGGCGACCCCCGCCGGACTGCCGATCATGGCTCTGGCCGAGATGGAGCGGATGCACATCTTGCGCGTGCTGGAGCACTGCGGCGGCAACAAGAAGGCTGCAGCCGAGGTCCTCGACATCGACCGTTCGACCCTCTACGCGAAGCTGCGGCAGTACGGCGTCTGATCCGGGGGCAGGCGGCGGCCACCCCCGGCCTTGCCTCACCGGCAAGGTGCGCGCAGCATCCCCACCCTATGGCCACCATCAACGAGCTGCTCACCGCGATGGGCAAGCACAACGCCAGCGACCTCCATATCAAGGCGGGCGAACCTCCGATCTTCCGCATCAGCGGCGATCTCACCCGGATCAAGGCCCCGCCCCTGACCCCGGATGAGGCCACTGCGCTGCTCATGCCGATGCTCAGCGAGCGGCTCAAAAAGGACTTTGACGAGCGTGGCTACGCCGACTTCTCGTATCCCATCGAGGGCGTGGGCCGCTTCCGCTGCAATGTG
>JBILDK010000205.1:0-5473 GCA_044352625.1 Planctomycetota bacterium | reverse complement strand
TCGGCGGCCCCCACGGCGATTCTGGCCTCACCGGGCGCAAGATCATCGTCGACACCTACGGCGGCATGGGCCGTCACGGCGGCGGCGCGTTCTCGGGCAAGGACCCCTCCAAGGTCGACCGCTCGGCCGCCTACGCCGCCCGCTGGGTCGCGAAGAACATCGTCGCCGCCAAGCTTGCCCAGCGCTGCGAGGTCCAGGTCGCTTACGCCATCGGCGTGGCCAAGCCCGTGTCGGTGAAGATCGACACCTTCGGCACCGGCACGGTCAGCGACGCGGTCCTCTCCGCCGCCGTGGACCAGGTCTTCGATCTGCGCCCCAAGGCGATCATCGAGGACCTCAAGCTGCTGCGTCCGGTGTACCGCCACACCGCGTACCACGGCCACTTCGGCCGCAAGGAGTTCACCTGGGAGAAGACCGACCGCGTTGCCGCCTTGGTCGCTGCGGTGAAGAAGGCTCAGCCGGCTAAGGCTGCCAAGGGCTGAGTCGCTGCTGGATTGCGTGACTGTACCCGCTCTCCGTCGGAATCCGGCGGAGAGTGTTTTTCGGATCTGTGCCGAGATCAGTGGGTAGTTGTCGGTCAAGCCGTAGGCCCAAGGTGCCGCCATGGACACCAACCCTCGCTTCACCGCCACCATTGGTCTGATCCCGCCGTGGTGTGTGGTTTGAAGCGCCTGGTAATCGCGACGGAGGGTCGCGAACACCAGGTGGTCGCCTCCTTTGCTCGCTTCCTGGGCAAGCACGGCGGCAACGCGTCTGCTGTGACCGAGGTGTCCTGCGATATGTCCCCGGCCTTCATCAAGTGCGTCCGTGAGTTTCTGCCCAAGGCGAACGTGACCTTCGACAGGTTCCACGTCGCCAAGATTCTCGGCGATGCCGTGGAGCGGGTCAGGCGCACCGAGTGGCGGATCGACAAGACGGTGACGGGCGGGCGTTTCGCCCTGCTCAAGAACCCGACGAACCTGACCGATCGTCAACGAGAACAGCTCAAGGTCATCACCTCCCGAAACGCCGCCTTGGCCGAAGTCTACCGCATGAAGGAGACCTTCAGGGACCTCTATCGGCAACCCGACATCGTCGCGGCCACGGGCTTCCTCAGGGGCTGTATCGCCACGGCCATGGACGCGACGCTCAAGCCGCCGGTCAGCCGCCAAGTCCATCAACAACCGGGCCAAAGGCATTCTGCGCTGGTACACGACGCGCATGACCAACGCGGTGCTGGAGGGACTCAACAGCCTGCTGCAGGCAGCGAAGCGCAAGGCCAGAGGCTACCGGCTCCACCGCACCTTCATCACCATGGCCTACCTCATTGCCGGGAAACTGGACCTGCGGGTGTCGTCGCTCTTCCCTTGCCAGGCGGCTACCCACTGATCTCGGAATAGAGGCTCAAAACGAAGTGGTGGTGGGTGGTGGGGGTGGAGCGGCAATGCCTCCGCCCTGTCCACCGAGCACCTCCTGGGTGCAGCTCCATGGCGCTGCACGAGGCTGTTCCCCACCCACCACCCACCCACTGCGATAGGCAGGGTAATGGATGGCGAGAACGTTGGCGTACGTCGCAACCTGAGTTCTGGTTGATGAGATTCAGGGGGCGGTGTGGAGTGGACGTCTCGGTGGAGCTTGGCTGCTGCGGCTGGCGGACTGGGGGATTCGAACCTAGCGCCGGGACCCGCCGAAGGCGGGCCGAGGCCACAGGCGTGGCCTCGGCGGCGCGATGCTGCGGCAGCAGCCGGGGCGATTCGTGGCCGCTCCTGGTTCGCCAAAACAAGAAACGCCCCGGTCGCCGGGGCGTTTCTTGTTTTGGCGGACAGGGGGGGATTCGAACCCCCGAATGAGTTTCCCCATTGCGCGCTTTCCAAGCGCGTGCCTTCAACCGCTCAGCCACCTGTCCTGATGGATGTGGGGGGGGACTATTCCCACTGCCCGAGCAGCGTCAACTGTTCAAAGCTTGTCTGGACCCAGGGTCAGCACCCGCCAGGGACCAGCCCAGCCTTCGCCGGTGAAGCGGGCAAGCACTCCGCGATATGGCTTGTTGAACGTCGTCTTGTAATTGCCCCCCATGTCCTGCAGATGGGTGCCGTCCTTGCCCCAGAATGCGCACCATTCCAGCTCCTTGGGGGTGGTTCCGTTCTGCAATTTGGTGCGGATCGCATTGACGCCCAGGGTGGTCTCACCCAACAGCAGATTGACCACCACCTGGGCTGCATCCTCGTCGAGGCCCGCATCCACGGCTGCCTTGATCGCGGCCTTGCGGTCGGCCGGAGGGCTCTTGAAGCGCAGCGCGAGGTCAACCAGGAGGGTGCCTGGGATGCGCCGCTCTACCGCGAAACGCACATCAGGCATTGCCGTGAACAAGCCCAGGGTTCCGCCAGCGAAGGCCTCGCTGCTGAGCAGACCGCGGGCGGCGATGGCCTTGTGGCGTAAACCGTACTTGTTGTCTGCCGGTGAAACCTCATCCGTGAAGGCGATAATGGCGGCGGTGCGTGGGTTGTCCTGGCGCAGCCACCATCCGGCCAAGCCGATCACCAGGAGCCCAGCCAAAATGGCCAGTGTCCATTGTCGGCTGATCCGGGCCTCGCGTTCCCCTTCACCCGTGAGCACCGGCGGGCCGAGTTGCGGTTTTCCATCTGCACCCTTGCGCACCGGAGCATTGCGTTGCACGCGTCCACTGCTTGGCCGGGTTTCGGCCGCCGCCGCTCCCATGATCTGGCTGAGGGACGCCGAAATCTTGTCGCGGGTATCCTGCAGCTTCTTGTTGGTGGCGATGCGCTCGCTGGGACGGTCCGCAGGAGTGGGAGAAGTCGATTGGCCCGGCACCGGCGCGGGACGAGGGGCAGGCGCTATGGTCGCAACCGGGGCCGCAGGTGTGACCGGGGCGGTCACCAGCGGAGCGACAGGTATCGCGGTACCGTCCGCCTGGACCGAAAATGGCTTGGAGCAGGCCTTGCAGCGCACGGTCTTGCCACCGAATACCGGCTTGAACGGATACGACGCTGCACAGTGGGGACAGGAGAAGGTAGCCGCGCTCATGATCGAAACAGGGTCGGCGGGCGCGCTGGTCGGTTCAAGTCCGGAACCAGTGACATCCCATCCCGTGTGCGCGTCAGCGTCAGCGGCCGAGAGCCCGACGATATTCCCGGGTCTGGGAACGCGCAGGAAGCAGGACCCGGATGGTGGTCCCATGCCCCGGCATCGAGTCGAGTGAAAGCAGGCCTTCATGCTCGCGGACGATGCGACTGACCAAGCTCAGCCCCAGACCAGTTCCCTGGGCCTTGGTGCTGAAGAACGGGGTGAACACCCGTTCCTGGAGCTCGACCGGGATGCCACAGCCGTTATCGGTGACTTCGATCACCACCGCCGGTGCCCCCAGGGGATTGCCCGCGGGAGCTGGACCCGCCCGGCAGGTGATCGCCGGACCCTGGACATGGAGGACCGCATCGAGCGCATTGTTGATCAGGTTGGACACGATCTGACGTAGCTGTCCCTCATCCGCATGCGCCAGCGGGCACTCGTCGGCGACCTGGGCCACCAAGCTGATGCCCAGGGGCAGATCGCTACGCGCCCGGGCCAGACGCATGGTCTCGGCGAACAACAAGTCGAGGTCCACGCTGCCGAGCTCGGGCGCGCGCAGGCGCGACATGGCAAGGAAGTCATTAACAATGCGGGCCAGACGGTCGGCCTCGCCAATCATGATGGTGGCCAGCGCCGCGGCATCGGCCTGGCCCGCGGACCCGGTGATCTCGGCCAGCTCCTGGGCGCAACCGCGCAGGCTGGTGAGCGGATTGCGGACTTCATGGGCGATTCCCGCAGCCATCGCGCCCAGATCGGCGAGATGGGCGGCGCGTTGGGCATTTTCCTCAAGAATGCGCAAGCGACTCTCATCGGCGAGCAGCAAGGTGCGGCCCAGGAGTCGGCCGCGACGACTGGTCAAGGCGGTGACGCGCAACACCAGATGGCGGTGGTGCGGGCCCTCCCAACGTTCCAGGGTCGGCACCTGGCTAGCGGTGAGCAAGCGCAGCGGCACCTCCAGGCCCGGATCAGCCAAAGCGATGGCGACTGAACGCCCAGCCAGATCACCGGGCAGGCCCAACAGCCGGCTGGCCTCGGCATTGACGTAGGCCACCAGGCCCAATCGATCCACCGCAAGCACCCCTTCGCCCAGCTGATCAAGTAATTCACCGGTGAAGATGCGCTGTTCATGCAGGCGTTTGGAGAGCAACTGTCCCAACAGGTCGACCAGAAACAACGCACCCACCTGCACCGCGAGCATGCCGATGATGCGGTGGATGGACACCAACTGCTGACTAAGCTCAATGTAGGCTTGCGGAAACGGGGCGGACCCCGCCAGATACACAATGGCGTTCCCAGCCATGACCAGACTTGCCAACGCCGGCATGACGAAAGGCGCGACCCCGGGCAGAACCAGGTTCGCGATCAACACCACCGCAAATAGCAGCACTACCGCCGGTGAGGACACCCCACCGGTGAGAAAGATAAGCATACTGATCCACACCAGATCGAAGACCAAGTGCAGCACAAGCTGACCGGGGAAACGCACCCAGCCCACGGTGGCCACCAGGATCCCGGCGATGACCGCCACCACGGCCACCAGCCAACGCGCAGCCTCGACCGTGCCGCTGGCCATGACCGCCTGACGCTGGTCGGTTCCAACCGCCAGAATCGCCAGCGACAAGGCCAGTAGCAGCAGGCGCAGCAGCCCGACCTGACGGGCGCGGTTGTGCTCGCCGATCATGTGCGGCTACGTCGTCGGTTGAAGATCGCTCACGACAGCTGCTTCTGCAGCTCAAGGATAGGCATGAAGATGGCGATAACCACCGTGCCCACGACCGTGCCCATGACCGAGAGCATAATCGGCTCAATCAGGCTGGTCAGCGACTTGACCGTGGCATGCACCTGCTGGTCATAGAAATCCGCAATCTTTCCCAGCAACTGTTCCAGGGCGCCAGACTTTTCGCCGATGCCCATCATCTTCACCACCATCGGCGGGAACACCCATGAGGTGGAGAGGTGACTGGTAATGCTTTCGCCTTTCTTGACCGTGTCGCGGGTGGCGAGCAGGGTGTCTTCCATGACCTTGTTGCCCGAGGTCGAGGCCACGATTTCCAGGGCGGCGAGCAGCGGCACGCCAGACGACAGCAACGTCCCAAAAGTACGGGCGAAACGGCTGATGGCTACCTTCTGGCCAAGCGGCCCGAACACCGGAACCTTGAGCACCACGATATCGCGGATGCGCTGGGCCTGGGGGTTCTTCATAGCGATGATGTAGGCAATCACGGTGGCAATGATCAAGCCAACCACGGTAAGCAGATTCCCGGTCAGCCACTTCGACAAAGTCAGCACGAAGACCGTGACCGCCGGCAGCTTGGCGTTGAGCGAGATGAACATCTGTTCGAACTTGGGCACCACGCCCACCAGCAGGTAGCCGGTGATGCCTAAGATCAGCATCAGCGAGATCACC
>JBILDK010000204.1:0-5493 GCA_044352625.1 Planctomycetota bacterium | reverse complement strand
CTGTTCTCGCTGAAGGACCAGCCGGTCGCCGGGGATCTCATCGGGCGCATGGTCGAGGTCACCTCGTCCACGGTGGACGCGCGCTTCGGCACGGCGCGCCACGACAAGCCCAGCGGCGAGGACCTCATCCTCAACGTGGTCTGCGCTCCGCAGCACACCCTCACCAGGGGTGAGCAGGCGGTGGTCCTGGACTATGACCGGGCCACCGGCGTCTACACCATCGCCCCCCTGCCCCATACCCGCCCGGGCTTCCTGGCCGCGCCAGCGCCCGTTCCCGATCCCCTCGCCCCGGCCGCCGAACCGCTGCCGGTCCCGCGCCCCACCTCGTCAGCCCAGTAAATCCGGAGACCCCCATGCGCCTGCGCCGTGTCGTCCCCTTCCTGCTCCTGCCCCTCGTCGCGATCGCGCCGCTGGCGGCCGAGGACGCCGCGCTGATCGCCAGCGAGGGCGGCCGCACCATGACCATGCTGGTATGGGGCGGCGGTCTCTTCCTGGTGACCTTGTTCATCTTCGCGGTGATCAAGGCGTTCTACCGCATGGTGGACCAGGGTCAGGTGCTGATCATCAACAAGATGGGTCACACCGAGCCGGCGGTCAGCTTCACCGGCGCCATCGTGCTGCCGGTGATCCACCGTGCCGAAACCATGGACATCTCGGTCAAGACCATCGAGGTCGACCGCAAAGGCATGAATGGCCTGATCTGCCAGGACAACATCCGCGCCGACATCCAGGTGACGTTCTTCGTGCGCGTCAACAAGACCAGCGAAGACGTGGTGCGCGTGGCCACCACCGTGGGCGTGGTCCGCGCCTCCGAGTCCGGCACGCTTGAGAACCTGTTCCAAGCGAAGTTCTCCGAGGCGCTGAAGACCGTCGGAAAACGACTGGACTTCATTCAGCTGTACAATGAGCGCGATCAGTTCAAAGAGGAGATCATCAAGGTCATCGGCCGCGACCTCAACGGCTACTGCCTCGAAGACGTCGCCATCGACTACCTGGAGCAGACCCCGCTCAAGCTGCTCGACCCCGACAACATCCTCGATGCCGAAGGCCGCAAGAAGATCATCGAGCTGACCCAGGCCCAACGCATCAAGGCCAACGAGATCGAGCGCGAGGCGCAGAAGGTCATCAAAAAGCAGGACGTCGAAGCGCGCGAAGTGGTGCTCGCCCTGGAACGCCAGCAAGCCGAGGCCGAGGCCAAGCAGGTGCGCGAGATCGGCACCTCGAAGGCGCGCGAGCAGGCCGAGATGCACAAGATCGAGGCCGAGGAGCATCGCCGCGCCGAAGAGGCGCGCATCACCATGGAGCAGGACATCGGAGTGCGCCAGGAGCACGCCAACCGTGAGATCCAGGTGGCCGAGAAGAACCGCGAGGGCGCGGTGCTGGTCGAGAACGAGCGCATCCAGAAGGAACGCCACCTCGAACAGGTCGCGCGCGAACGCGCGGTCGAACTGTCCCAGATCGAAAAGGAAAAAATCATCGCCCAGGAGCGCAAGCTCATCGCCGAAGTCATCCGCGAGCGCGTGGCGGTGGAACGCACCGTGGCCGAGGAGGAGGAACGCATCAAGGGCGTACGCGTGGTGATGGAGGCCCAGCGCACCAAGGATGCCGCGATCATCGCTGCCAACCAGCAGGCCGAACAGGCCAGCATCAAGGAGGTCCGCCTGGCCGAAGCGTCGGCTGCGGTCGCCGTGCAGCACGCCAAAGAGAAGCTGACCCTGGCCGAGGCCGAACAGATCGCCGCCGAAAAGGACACCGTCGCCGCCATCCGCCGCGCCGAGGGCGCCCAGGCCCAGGCCGCAGCTGAGGGTTTGGCCCACGCCAAGGTCAAGGAGGCCGACGCCAATGCCGCCGAGAAGCTTGGCCTGGCCGAATCCCGGGTCATGGAGGCCAAGGCGGAGGCCGGACGCAAGCAGGGCCTGGCCCTGGTGGCGGTGCGCCAGGCCGAGGCCGACGCGGTCGAGCGCATGGGCGAGGCCGACGCGAGCGCGGTCGAGAACCGCATGCTGGCCGAGTCCAAGGGCCTGACCGAGAAGGCCGTGGCCATGGCCAAGCTCACCGGCGAGACCCGGCTGCACGAGGAGTTCCGCATGCGCCTCGAACAGGAGGTCTCGGTCAAGAAGGCGCAGATCGAGGCCGAGGTCACCATGGCCGATAGCCGCGCCAAGGTCCTGGCCGAGAGCCTGGGCAAGGCCAAGTTCGAGATCATTGGCGGCGACGGGCAGTTCTTCCAACGCTACATCGACGCGGTGACCACCGGCAAGCGCATCGACGCGACCGTGGGTCACAGCGAGGTGCTACAGACCGTGGGCAAGGAATACCTCGAAGGCGGCCGCAGCCTGCCCGACGACCTTCGCCAAACCTTGTCGGGCCTGAGCAGCGCCGACCTCGCCAACCTCGGCTTGTCCGGCGTCCTCGCCAAGATGCTTGCCGGCAAGGATCCGGCCAAGGTGCAGGAGTTGCTGGCCCAGGCCAAGCAGCTCGGGCTGGCGTGAGCGCGCGGCGCGCGGTGGGTGGTGAACAGCCGAATTCCAACCACCAACCACCAACCACCAACCACCAACCACGACACCCGCAGGGTGCCCCATGACTGAACTCGACCAGGGCACCTTCGCCGTCGTCCGCGCCCGGCTCGATGAGCAGGGCAAGGCCCTGGCGGAGCAGGCGGGAGCGCTCAATGCCCGGCGCAGCGAGCTGTTCGGCGGCGTGGCCACACGCCTGCTGGCCAGCGCGCGGGTACGCACCGAGCACAACTGCGTGCCGCGCGACATCATCAATGTCGGCGACCGCTTGCTGCTCGGCTACCAGGTGTTCCTGGGCCTCAAGAGCACGGTGTCGCCGGTCGATGTGTTCACCGAGTTGCGTGACGACGGCAGCGCCGTCGCCAATCTCGATCCGGAGCATCCACCACGACTGCTGGGCGCCGAGGATTCGGCCTTCGCCAAGGACTTCCGCGACGTCTTCCAGTACTACAAGGACGCCCGACTGCTGCATCTGCGGCGCACCGACCGGCTGGTGCTGGCGGCCTTCCAGACCGGCTCGCGGCTGAGCGATCTACGCGTGCTGCGCTGGGAACTGACCGGCCGCGGCGCAGACGAGACGCTGAAGTACCTCGACA
Organism: Planctomycetota bacterium; assembly: GCA_044352625.1. GTDB lineage: Bacteria > Planctomycetota > UBA11346 > UBA11346 > UBA11346 > JAKLKR01. The sequence goes on along the minus strand of JBILDK010000204.1, from coordinate 2,378 downwards.
ATCGCGGCGAGCGCGACTACGTCTTCCCGCCGGCCTTTGATTTCGCCTGGACCCGGACCCGGCGCGAACAGCACATCCAGGGCGCCCATCCCCACATCAACCTCGCTGACGAGATCTTCGTCGAGTGCGTGGGCGGCGATTTCACCATCAAGGTCGAGAACAACACCGCCACCGGGGCCGGGGTGTACAGCGAGCCGGTCGAGGATCCCACCCAGGGTCTCGACGATGCGGAGATCCACTACGCGATCCTGCCCGCCTGCATCCTCCTCAAGATCAAGCCCTACCGCGAGAACGCCTGGCGCCATGTGGTGTACAACCGCCAGACCCGCGAAGCGGTGCGCATCGATGCCATCGGCCAGGCCTGTGTGCAGCTTCCCGAGGGCCACGGCCTGGTCTTCCCCGGCGGTTACTACCTGTCCAACGGCACCCACAAGGTGTTCCCGGTCGACGCCGCCGGGATGACCTTCAAGCGCACCCTTCGCGCGCCCAACGGCGAGGACGTGGCCTATGTGTTCTATCGGCCTGACACCGGCACCTACCTGTTCCTCCAGTACAATCTGATCGCCCGCGAGATGACCAGCCCGGTGGGCTGCTCCTCGTACTGTCGGCTGGCAGATGGCCGCCTGGTGGTGCTGCGCGCCGAGCCTGAACCGACCCGCGTCCACGCGCTGCAGATCTGGCAGACACCGTTTCTCGATGACGACGTGGCTGCGGCGCGGGCCCCACGGGCTGAGGGCGAGCTCGCCCGTCTCGGCAACCGCGAGCTGGTGCGCGCAGTCTCGGACCTGCTGCACCTCGCCCGGCTCATCGCCGGCCAGCGCCCGGCCCGCGCGGTCTACGAAGGCCTGCTCGCCGCCATCGGTCGGGTGGTGGATACCTATCCCTGGCTCGCGGGCAGCGAGGGCTTCGGCCTGCGCGCCGCTCTGGATGCGCTCAAGGGCACTGCCGAGCGCATCATCGATGAATTTGAGAAGGTGGTGCAGCTCACCGCCCAGGCCGAAGCCAAATTGGTGGCTGCGGAGAAAGCCGCCGACGAGCTGGCGCGGTCCACCGCCCTCTCCGACAAGGGCCGGATCGATGGCTTCGTCGCCCCGCTGACCGAGGTGCGCGCGGCCCGCGGCCACGCCGAATCCCTCAAGAGCGTGCGCTATCTCGACCTCGCCCGGCTGGAACGGCTCGATCAGCGCCTCGCCAAGCTCGCCGCCGCCCTGGCCCAGGGCGCGGTCGAGCTGCTCCTCCGACCCGAAGCTCTGGCGGCATGGCAGGCCGAGATCAGCGCCACCGAGGCCGGGGCGGCGGCCCTCGCCACGGTTGCCGAGGCCAAGCCGGTACTCGACCGCATCGACCGCACCGCCACCGGCCTCGACCAGCTGGTGGGTATCGTCAATGCCCTGGAGTTCTCTGCTGCGGCCGAACGCACTGCCGTGCTCGAACGCATCGGGGCGACCTACGCCGCGCTCAATCGCGCGCGCGCCGTGCTCGCCGGGCGCAAGCACGAGCTGGGCGCAGGCGAGGCCGCCGCCGATTTCGCGGTCCAGGACCGCCTGCTGACCCAGGCCCTGGCCAATGCCGTCAGCCTGTGCGACTCCCCGGAAAAATGCGATGAGTTCGCCGCCAAGCTGCTGATCCAGGTCGAGGAGCTGGACGGGCGTTTCGCAGACTTCGAAGAATACGCCGCCGAGCTCGCCAATCGGCGCATCGATGTCACCGAACGCATCGCCGCCCGCCGCCAGGCCCTGGTGGACGAACGCAATCGCAAGGCCGACGCGTGGCTGCGCGCCGCCGAACGCATCCTCCAGTCCGCCGCCGGGCGGGTCACCACCTTCACCAGCGCCGATGCGCTCAACGCCTGGTTCGGCAGCGATCCGCTGGTGACCAAGGTCCGCGCGATCATCAGCGACCTGCGCGCGCTGGGCGACCAGGTCAAGGCCGATGATCTTGATGGCCGGCTGAAATCGGTGCGCGAGGACGGCCTGCGCACGGTGCGCGACAAGAGCGAGCTGTTCGACGGTGACGGCGTGCGCCTCGGGCGGCACCGCTTCAGTGTCAACACCGCCCCGCTCGACCTGGTGATGCTGCCGCGTCCCACGCCGGATGGCGTGCGCATGCATTTCCACCTTACCGGCACCGACTATCTGCGCGTGGTCCAGGACGCCGGCTTCGCCGCCACGGCGCCCTTCTGGGAACTGCCGGTCGAGGGCGAGACCCCCACGGTCTATCGTGGCGAATACCTTGCCTGGCAGGTGCTCATGGCCGCCGAACGTGGCGCCGAGGGACTGAGCCTCGAACAGCTGCGCAGCGCCGGCGAGGGGCTCGGCGCCCTGGTCCAGGACGCGGCCACCCGCCGAGTCGACCAGGGCTATGAGCGCGGGGTCCAC
>JBILDK010000203.1:0-5526 GCA_044352625.1 Planctomycetota bacterium | reverse complement strand
CTCCTGCCGAGTTGTTCCCGACGGAAAAACTCGACAGGAGTCTAATTTTTCGTCGCCTATACCACCGGCGCGGAAACCGGCCAATCTAATTGTCGGCGACCGGCCAATCTAATTGTCGCTAGACAACCGCGCCACCTGTCAGCATGCCAAGATCCAAAGCACCCTGGGCGAAGCGCTCGACCGTGGCTTGATCCCGTGCAAGGTCTGCAAGCCGTGATCCACGGGGCAGTCGACCCGGCCCAGGCGTCCGCCATATTCATGCCCCACAGCCACAATTCCGCGACACAGGGCGCGACACATGAAAAAGGCGACCCCGATAAGGATCGCCTTTTTTCGTCATAAGTTGGCGGAGAGGAAGGGATTCGAACCCCCGAGACCCTTGCGAGTCTAGCGGTTTTCGAAACCGCCGCATTCGGCCACTCTGCCACCTCTCCAGGTCGCTGTGGGGCGGGAAACATAGTCGGCTGACGTGCCGCGCCAAGCGGAAAAATGCGCTCAGGATGGCAGGAACAAGGTCACGTACTGGTCGAGTTCGGCAAGTCGGCCGGGGTCGAGGTCGCTATGATCTTCGCTGATGCCGCTGCTTTCGGCCCAGGCGCAGATGGTGCCGTGGGTCTGGACCACCGCATGCCATGCACCGGGTTCGATCACGTACCAGGTCTGCGGCAGCATGGGCAGGGCCGAGAGGTGACCCGGGCAGTCGCCGCGGCCGGCGAGGACCAGCACGGCGGCGCCCTGGACCACCACACCGGCCTGGCGGCCGCCGCGGTTGCGCGTCAGGTCGCGGACCTGGCCGGGCAGACGACCGGGACTGGGATTGGTGAGGCCAAGTTGCCAGGAACCGCCGTCGCCGGTGACGTCGCCCTGGGCCACACGTACATAGCCAGGCTGGCGGCTGCGCCCCACGGTGAGTTGATCCGCCACCAGGCGTTCGAGCAGGAACGGCTGGCGCTGCACCGCGTAGGCGATGAGTCGCGCCACCACCGCATCGACGCTCAGGCCGTCGGTGAGGAAATGAACCGCGTCATCTGCCAGGCGCAGGGCACCGACCGCGCGGCTCATGTCCTTGGCGTCACGTTCAGCGATGTCGGCGGCGACCTCGGACAGGGGCGGTGGGTCGCCCACTGCGCGCCATTCCTTGAGTCGGCGACGCGCGCGCTCCTCGGGACTGGCGTCGAGGTACACTTTGAGCTGCGCGTCGGGGCAGATCACGGTGGTCGCATCGCGCCCCTCGACCACGGCTTCACGGCCACCGACGATGGCGCGCTGCAGCGCCACCAGATGCTCACGGCACCCGGGGTTGTCGGCCACGCGCCAGATTTCGCGGGTGGTGGTGGGCGTGCGGATGCGTTCGTCGCCGATGCGTTCGCCGTCAAGGCGAACCTGACCATCGCGGTCGAAGTCGATGTTCCGCTGACATACCCAGGCGGCCACCGCGGCTTGGTCATCAGTGTTGATCCCGCTGGCGAACAGCCCGACGGTGGCGGCGCGATACATCGCCCCGGTATCGAGGAAAAGGATGTTGAGCCGGCGCGCCAGCAGGCGCGTGACCGTGCTCTTGCCGGCCCCGGCAGGGCCATCCACGGCGATGATCATGGGCTTGGCCATGGCCGGGCCGCCAATGCGAGGTTGATTCATGGAAGGCGTTCCAAGGCGAGCAACGAGATGTCGTCAGCCACCACCGCGCCATTGCGCACCGTGGCGAGGCAGGCAAGCACGCCATCGAGCGTCGGCTCAAGGGCGAGACCAGGATGCGCAGCGAGCTGGGCGAGCAGCCCCTGGATGCCGAACACCTCGCCCTGGGCGTCGGTCGTTTCGGTGACGCCATCGCTGTAGAGCAGCAGACGGTCGCCAGGACGCAGCTCGGCGCGCCAGATTGAAAAACTCACATCCTGGGGGCCGAACAAGCCGATCGGATGTCCGCTCAACTCAGGGACCTCGACCGTGCCATCGGCGCGCAGCAGGGCTGGAGGCGGGTGGGCGCAGCACACCAGTTCGAGGCTATGGGTATCGAGGTCGTAGAGCCCATAGGTCAGGGTGAAAAACTGCAGGCCCATGGGTGCATGAAACAGCAGGGCCAGTTCACGCGCGATCTCGTCTGGTCGGCCAAGACGGTAACGCGGGGTACCCTCCTGCGGACGTTTGAGCAGCGAGCCGTAGCCCATCTGCGGGCTGAGAAACCGCGACACCTGAACCGCCATCAGTGCCGCCGACACGCCGTGGCCGCTGACATCGAGGACATAGAATCCGAGGTGCCGCTCGTCGAGCCGGATCACATTGAGGGTGTCGCCGGCCAGTTCGTCGCAGGGGATCAGCCGCCAGGCCAGATTGAGGCCCTCAACCGTGGGCAGCGGATTAGGCAGCAGCTGGCGCTGGGCCTTCTGCGCCGCCTTGAGGTCCAGCTCCATGCGCCGGTTGGCGGTGGCGAGCAGGTCGGCGCGACGGGCGAGTTCCTCCTGCAGGGAGACGATGCGCTGAGCCACGCGCAGGCGGGTCCGCAGGTCATCCTTGACCACCGGTTTTACCAAGTGGTCATCGACCCCGGCGGTGATCGAGGCGTCGAAGTCCTCGCGGTCGCTGCGTGCGGTGAGCAGGATGACGTAGGTGTAGGGCCCGGGGTGGGTGCGGATGCGGCGCAGCAGCTCGATGCCGTCCATGCCCGGCATCATCCAGTCGGTGATGACCAAGCGGATGTCGCCGACCAGGAAACGTGTCCACGCCGATGCGCCATCGCAGGCCACCTCGACGTGGTGGCCTTCTCGCTCGACCAGAGCGGCAAGGATGCGCCGCGAAATCTGGTCGTCATCGGCGATGAGGATTTTCACGCTGGCCAGGATATGAGGCGGCGCGCCAACGCCAACACGTCAGGGCTCAGAGGCGGGCAGCTGCCATGAAACCGGGCGCGGCTCCCCGTCCACCTCCGCCACCAGCACCTCAATCCGGTCGCCCGGCTCCAGGCCTGCCACCGCCCGCAACCAATCAATACGCCCGCGCATCTCCGTCTGGCCGACGCTTACAATGACCTGGCCGTTACGCAGGCCGGCACGGGCGGCGGGACCGTCTTCGGTCACCGCTGAGGCTTCCAGTCGGCCGCCGCGCTCGCTTACCGCCAAGCCAAGCATCGGCCGCCCCGGGATCGGGGTGCGTCCTGCCACCAGTTCCAGGTCGAGTTCCAACGCGCCGCGGGCGACGCGTAGCGGCAGCATGACGCCAGGAGCCCAGGGCAGGGCCCGGGCGTAGGCCGCCGCCGCCGCTGCCCCGGCCACGGGACGGTCGTCTACCGCCAGGACGCGATCGCCGGCGCGCAGTGCCCCATGGTCGGCGCGCACCAGCGGACCTTCCGCCGCGTCCTCGATCACCAGCCCCTTGGGCAGGGCGCAGCGCCTCACCAGGCCGCCGCGTGCGGTTTCCAGGTGCGGCAGAAAACGTGCCAGTTGTGGCGCGCTGATCGCCAAGCCGATGCCGCTGTTGATGCGAAAGCCGCTCCGCGCGCGGATCGCACCATTGATTCCGGCGAGGCGACCGGTGGCCAGGAACAACGGCCCACCGCTGTTGCCGGGATTCACTGCCGCATCGCTCACCACCGCGTCGGGATAACTGCCCCGGGCCACACGAGCGGTGCCCAATACCCCGAAGGTCACCGTCGGCCGGTCATCCAGATCCCCGAGACCGAAGGGGTTGCCCACTGCGACCACCGCTGCCCCGGCGACAAGGTCAGCGGACGCGGCGAACTCCGCCGGGACGAGGTCACTGGCGGCGGCACGCAACAAGGTGATGTCGCCCACCGGATCGGTGCCGAGGACCTGGGCGGGGATGGTGCGCCCGGTGATGGTGCGCACGGCCAGTGTGGTCATTTCGCGGTACACATGGTGGTTGGTGAGCACCAAGCCGTCGGTTGACACCACTACCCCGCTGCCTGCGCCGACGAAAACGAAAGATGCTTGCATCCGCTCGAGGTCGGCGGCGCCGAGGGCCGTAAGCAGCAGACATGCCGCGCCAAGCCTGCTAAGGGCCGTGAGGGCGCCACCGCTCATGGCCCGAACTCACGCACGTCGACGCGCAGCGTCATGAGCCCGCGACCGCGGCGCACGTCGACGGTGACCGTGTCTCCGGCGCGGTGACGCAGCATCACCCGGGCAAGGGCTGCGGGGCTGGCCACCGCCACCCCATCCACGCTCACGATACGATCGCCGGGCTTCATCCCGGCGGCAGCCGCTCCGGTCCCGGGACGTACCGAGCGCACCGTGAGGCGTCCGTCATCACCAACCCCGACCCCCAGGCCAACCACCGGCGGGGCCAGGCGCGAGCGCCCGGCGCGCAGCCGGGGCAGGGCCTCGGCGATGGTCGGAGCGTCCACCGCCATGGCCACGCCGCTGTTGATGTACCACGGCCGGCTTTCGTCCGGACCGAGCAGCACCACCATCCCCGCCAGGTTTCCGGCCGCATCCACCAAGGGCCCGCCGAGGCAGGCGTAGTTGGCGCGGGCATCCGTCTGCAAGAAAGCGAATGGAGTCTGGGCTACGCGCCGTCCGGTCACGCTGATGTGGCCGGTGGTGGCCAGGGCGAAGTCCTCGATCCGACCGAGGGCGCGTACCGCAGCGCCAAGGGCGGGGGCGGCGGTGGCGAAGGTTGCGGCTGGCAGGTCGAGGGGCGCGTCGGCCTTGAGCAGTGCCAAGTCCAGTCCGGCATCCACCGCATGGACTCGGCAGGGCACCCCGGCGCCCACCAGCACCCGACCCGCTTCGGCCGCGCCGTGCAGGTTCGACAAGCTGGTGAGCAGGAAGCCCGCGGCCGGATCAATCACCACCGCGGGTACCGGCGCATCATTCCAAAAGACCTGCTGGGCGTGGTAGTAGAGATCCCACCAGCGCTGCAGGCGTTCACGCTCGTAGGGTGGCGCCTCCTCGACCGTCTGGCTCGGCCGCGGGATGGCAGGCGGATTGCCCAGGCCCTGGGTGCGTTCCAGGCGTACCGACACGGTCCATGCGCTGCCCGGTAGGACATTCGCCGCCGCCGGGGCCGGCACCGGCAGTCCGGCGGCGGCGAGGATGCTGGCCGCAGGCACCGCGGTACCCAGGCGGCGTTCACGCACCTGGGCGTTGCATACCAGACCAAGCAGGCGGCCCTGAGCATCGAGCAGCGCGCCGCCCGCCATGCCATCGTTGACTGCCGCGTCAGTCTCGAACACCTCGCCGTCGAGCGTGCTGACCACCTTGCCCGCGCGACCGCGCACCGGCGCAGATGGATCGAGTTGGTAGCGCCCGCTTAGGGTGCCGCGACTGAGGGCGGCGATCCCGTCAAGCTGGACCGCGCCCGCCGCATTGCCCGCGGTCCATACCGTATCGCCCAGCGCCGGCTGGTGCGTCGCCGCCGGCACTATGACCAAGCCGGTCGTGTCAAAGCGTAGCAGCGCCACCGCCCCGCGCCGCTCGACCGTGGCTTCGCGGCGTCGGCCGGGCGGTACCACCAGCACGACGTTGCCGGCACCCGCGGGCAGAACCTCGGACAGGGTCAGCGCCAAACCCT
>JBILDK010000202.1:0-5529 GCA_044352625.1 Planctomycetota bacterium | reverse complement strand
CGGCAGGGACCAATCACAACGGATCCGCCCGCGACATCGCTGGGATCTGCGATCCCACGGGCCGCGTGTTCGGCCTCATGCCCCACCCCGAACGCTTTCTGCGCTTCGAGAACCACCCCCGCTGGACGCGTGAACCGCGTCGCGACGAGGGTGACGGAGTCCGCTTCTTCCGCACCGCCATTCGCCACCTCCAGTGAGCTGAGACCCTTCCCATGCGCCACCTTCGCACCTGCTCCCTCACCCTGCTCGCCGCGGCATCCTTCGCCGCCGACGCCACCCTCGCTGAGGAGCGCCAGACGGTCGAGAACCGCCAGATCCCGGTGTGGGCCAAGCAGGAAGTGAACATCAACGTCAAGGCCGACCCGGATGTGGCCAGCCGCGAGCTGTGGTACCGCAGCTTCGACGGCAAGGCGTGGTCGGCGTGGCAGAAGCACGGCCAGGCGTTCAGCAAGGACGCGCCCATCACCTGGGCCGCCCCCGAAGCCCACTGGCAGGTCTACATCCGCAAGGTCCTGACCAGCGGCCTGGCCATGCCCGAGCCCGGCGCCGAGACCAAGGTCCACGGCGAGTTCATCATCGACCGCAGCGCCCCCGCGGTGGCGGTGAAGTTCCCCGCGACCAAGGCGATCCTCGCTGGTGGCGCCAAGTACACCGTGACCTGGGACGCCACCGACCCCTACCTGCGCGGTGCGCCGGTGGCGGTCAAGTGGTCGCGTGATGGCAAGGCCGAGGGCGAGACCGTCGCCACCGCCATCCCCAATAGCGGCTCGTTCGAGTGGACCGTGCCCCGCGACATGACCACCTCAGGGGTGCTGCGCATCGAGGCCCTCGACAAGGCTGGCAACCTCGGCGCTGCCGAGAGCGGCAACCTCACGGTCGATTCGATCAAACCCAAGGGCAAGGTCGTGAATCCGTCGATCAGCGCCAAGGCCGACCTCGCGCTTGAGCTCGACGTCAAGGACGAAGGGCCCGCCGGCCTCGCCAGCGCCCAGCTCTGGGTCAGCCAGGATGACGGCACCAGCTGGACCCAGGGCCCCGTTATCAGCGACTTCAAGTCGGTCGCGTGGAAGGCCCCAGCCGACGGCCGCTACCGCCTCGCAGTGCAAGTCGAGGACAAGGCCAAGAACCAGAGCGCGGTGCCCAAGGGCAAGGACGGCGAGCAGTTCGTGCTGATCGTCGATTCGACCGCGCCCGCGGTGCTGCTCTCGTCCGCCATCGGCATCGTCCCCGCCGACCAGGCGGTGGCTGGCACCAAGCGCGACTTCAAGCCCGGTGACCGCGTCCAGGTGCCGTTCGCGGTCAAGGACGCCAATCTCGCGGCCAACACCGTCACCGTCAGCTTCCAGGCCGACGCCGACAAGCCGTGGCAGATCCTGGCCGACAAGCTGCCCGCCGATACCGCCTATCGCTTCGAAGTGCCCAACGTTTCGACCAAGGCCGCACGGATCAAGGTCAACGCGGTGGACGCCGCAGGCAATGTCGGCGAATCGATCGCCACCGAATCCTTCGCGATCCAGAACGTGGTGGTCGAGGACGACGTCGAGATCAAATGATGGGGAACGTCCGGTCGTCCGGTCGTCCGGTCGTCCGGTCGTCGTAGGCCATGGCTGGACTGCGCGAGGTGCTGGTGTTCACCGCCATCGTTGGCGGCCTCGGCCTTGCCGGCCATCTGGTGGCGCGCTGCACGGGCTCGCCCCCGGCGCAACCGCTGCCCTCAGCGGCCTGGGCCATTCCGTTTGACGATCCGCAGCTCGGCGAGCGCGCCTATGCCCAATGCCGCGGCTGCCATCAACCGGACGGCGGCGGCATCAGTGGCACCTATCCGCCGCTGGCGGGCAATCCGCGCGTCATTGGTGATCCCGAAGCCCTGATCCGCCTCACGCTGCACGGCTACGACAGCCGCGCACCCGGCGGACGCTCGCCCTGGGCCATGGCCATGCCGGGTTTGGGTGGACGCATGGCGGACCATGAACTGGCGGGGGCGCTGTCCTTCATCCGCAGCCACTGGGGCAACGCTGCGCCGCCGATCACCGCCGCACAGGTCGCGGCGGTGCGCAGCGCCACCATCCTGCGCCGGGCCCCATGGACACCGGAGGAGTTGGTGGGCTCGATGCAGCCCTGATCCTTCAAAACGAAGTCCGGAATTCAGAGTTCCTTGCCATCTTTCGCTCGGTCACCTCGGAGGTGAACCGACACAGGGCTGCACCAGTCTTCGACCACCGGACTTCCGGACTGCTGCGTTTAGGCTGATCGTCGCCCGCTCGGGACATGCCGTGCATGTCCCGAGCGACCGGGACGGTCGCGCCCCCAGGGAGGCGCCTGGATCGGTGCGCGGGGAGGCGTAGCCTTCCGCCCATGAGCCGATTGCCGCTGATCGTCACCGCTGTGGTCCTGCTGGTCGTGGGCGGCGCGATAGCCGTGGTCGCGGCCCGGCCTCGGGCCGATGCCGCGCCCGCCGCACCCGAACGACCCTTCGCCCTCACCGACCACCGCGGTCTGCCGTTCAGCGAGCGCGACCTGGTTGGGAAGGTCACGTTGCTGTACTTCGGCTATACCTTCTGCCCCGACGTCTGCCCCACCGAGCTGGGCTATCTCGCGCGGCTGATGCGCGCCCTCGGGCCCCAGGCCGAGCAGGTGCGACCGGTGATGGTCACCATCGATCCCGAGCGCGATACGCCCGCATTGCTCGCCGGCTTCGTCGGCGCCTTCGATCCGCGCCTGGTGGGCCTCACCGGCGCGCCCGATGCGATTAGCGCGCTGGCCAAGGCCTACGGCGTGCACGCCCAACGCGCCAATATTGTGACCGCCCAGCCCGGCTTCTATCTCATGGATCACACCAGCACCACCTTCGTGCTCGACCGTCAGGGCCGCCAGGTGCTGAAGATCGATTCGCACACCACCCCCGTCGAGGCCGCCGCCGCTCAGGTGCGCGGAATCCTATGATCCGTCCTCTCGCCCTGGTCCTTCTGGCCGCCCTTGCATGGGGCGCAGATATCACCGCCACGAAGGCGTGGTCCCGCGCCACCGCACCCACCGCGCCCACCGGGGCGGTGTTCGTGACCCTGGCCAATGCCGGAGTCGCCGAGGACCGCTTGGTCAAGGCCGCCTGCGCGGTGGCCGACACGGTCGAGCTGCACACCCACACCCGCGACGAACAGGGCGTGATGCGCATGCGCCCGGTCGAGGCCATCGTAGTGCCCGCTGGTGGCAGCGCCGAACTCAAGCCTGGGGCCGACCACATCATGCTCATCGGACTCAAGCGCCCGCTGGTGGCAGGCGAGACCCTCGACCTGATGCTGACCTTCGCCACCGCTGGTGACCTGCCAGTGAAGGCCACCGTGGCCGAACTCGGCGCGACCGCCGCTCCTGCGAACGCTGGCGGTTGCCCGCACTGCGCCCACTGAACGCACCGTGCTTGCCGCCTGCCTCGGCTTCGCGTTCGGCGCCTTCATTGGCTCGTTCCTCAATGTCTGCATCCACCGCCTGCCGCGCAACGAGAGCGTGGTGCATCCGCCCAGCCGCTGCTACGGCTGCGGCACCCTGGTGCAGTGGTACGACAATGTGCCGCTGCTCTCGTGGTTGCTGCTGTGTGGGCGCTGCCGCTGGTGCGGGGCACCGTTCAGCATCCGCTACTGGCTGCTGGAACTTGGCACCGGGCTGGTGACCGGGGCGTTGGCCTGGGCGGTGTTCGGCAGCCACCACCTCGGTCAATCAGTCTGGCTGGGATTTGCACCGTCCGTCACCGGCCAGGCCGTGGTCCTTGGCCTGACGCTGGCTGGCCTGCTGGTGCTGGCCTGGTTTCTGATTGTCGCAGCGGTGATCGACGCTGAGCACACCATCATTCCCGATGAGCTGACCAAGCCGTTGCAACTCCTGGCGCCGTTTCTCGCCGCCGCCGCGGGTGTGGTGCTTGATCTGGGTTGGCACCCCATCGCCTGGCTGACGCAGCCGGATCCGTTGGGCGGGTTCCGCAGCGGACTCCTGGCCCTGGCGCTGCCGGCCCTGTTCGGCCTGCCGCTGTCGCTACCGGTTGCCCGCTGGATCTATTCGCGCTACACCGCCAACGCCCCGTGGAGCGCCGACGATCATCGTGGCTTCGCCGTGGGCGTGTGGTGGTTCGCCGGTTGCACCGGGTTTCAACTCGCGGTGGCTGTCGCTCTGCTCACCATGGGTGGGCCCTGGACCGGAGCCGCAGGCGCATTGCTCGGCGCCGCAATCCTGGGCAGCCTCGCGGGCTGGTGGTCGCTCTACCTCGTCGGCCTGATCGGGACCATGGCCTTCAAACGCAACGCCATGGGTTTCGGCGACGTGAAGTTCCTCGCGCCGATCGGCGCATTCCTCGGCCCGCTCGGCGTGGTCTACGCGTTCTTTGCGGCGGCGGTGGTCGGCGCGATCATTGGCCTGCCGCTGCGCCTGCTCGGCCGCCGCGAACTGCCCTTCGGCCCCTACCTCGTCCTCGGCACGCTCGTGGTCCTCGCCGCCGGACCCCAGCTGGCGCGGTGGTGGTCGGCGACGTTCATGCCCGCATTTTAGAAAGTGCGGTCGGCCCTGGGAGCGCAGGCTTTAGCCTGCCGGGGCAATACCGATACAGCAGGCTAAAGCCTGCGCTCCAAGGGCGCGCGCTACGCAATGCGCGCGGTGCCGATGGATCCGGGGAGCGCGGCGCGGTAGTCGGCGGAGCGGACCCGTTCCAGCCAGGTCTTGGCCGTGACCAGTCGCCCGGCTAGGCCCAGACGCTGCGCCACGTCGTTGTGGCTATCGCGGGCGAGGAACGCGGTGAGGTCGGCGACATGCCGCGTCCAGCGTGCGATCTCGACCGCTTGGCGGCGGTCGAGACGCTCGCTGTACCAGGCCGAGGCCAGCACCGATTCCCGGGTGAACAGGGCGCGGATCGCCGGGTCGGCGAGGGTTTTGCCCTGGTGGGTTCCGGTCGCCATGATGTCGAGGATGGCGAGCAGCGGCGGGCTGGCGAACTGGGCCGCGCCATCCGCGAGATACTGCTGCGCGCACAGTCGGTGGGCCTCGGTGATGTTCTCGATCCCATCCACGAAGACCGCGAGGTCCTGGGTCTCGGGACGCAGCACCCGCTCGTCAAACACCGCTGCCGGGTTGTCGAACACCCTACCAAGGTAGGCGTGCACGAACTTCTCGGTGATGCGGTAGCCCAGGCGGCTGGCGAGGATGCGTCGGCCCTGATGGTCGAAGTCCTTGATCGCTTCGAGATGGCCATTGGCGATGAGCGTGCGCGCATCGCGTTCCTCGGGGGTCAGGCGCGACCAGATCTCGGGCACCAGCAGACTGATGTCGTGGCCCACCGGCAGGTGCGGCCCGATGCAGCCGGCCGAAGTGGTCCAGCCGTCATAGCCGGTGAGGATCATGCCCAAGAGCGCATTATCCAGGTCGGCAAAGGCGGTGAGGGCATTGAACGGGCCCTTGGTCAGGGCGCCTTCGCTGCCTGCCCCGGTGGTCGAAGGACTCTTGCCGGTGAGCGAGCTGGCGAACTCCATGAAGAGTTCGGGCAGCTCCTGG
>JBILDK010000364.1:0-3451 GCA_044352625.1 Planctomycetota bacterium | reverse complement strand
ATCAGCGCCGAGCTACTGCCCGGCGGGGTCGCGCAGGCGCAGCGCGCGGGCTCGCTCCAGTTCCTCGAAGAGCTTGTCGCGCAGCTCGGGAGTACATGCCGGGGCCTGCATCTGCGCGTAGATGTTCAGGAGCCGCGTCATCTGCGCCTGGCATGCGGTCAGGTAGTCGATCTTCGCCTCGATGCGGGCGAGTTGGTCGTCGTGGTCCATGGCAATGTCCTCATCGATGACATTGCCTCACGAGACCAAGCTGGGAAGGCGCAGCCATGATCGCGCACCTCTACGCCATCGCGCTCTCGCCGTGGGCCATCTGCGCGGCCTACATCGTGATCCTGCCCGCGATCCTGTGGCTTGAAGTTCGCCGCCACCGGCGGGCACAGGGTGGAGCGCAGCGATGAGCACCGCCGCCATGAACTCCCTCCTCCTGCGCATCGCAGCCGACCACGCCGACCGGCCCGAGGCCGCCGCCGCGCTGTGCGATGCGGTGCGCCTGTTGGCCCTCGGCCTGGTGGATGCCATGCGTCCGCCGGCTACCCGCATCGACGCCATCGGCGCCTGCGCTGCCGTCGCCCATCAAGCGCGCATCGCCCGGGACGAGTACCAGCGCCGGGCCGACAGCCCTGTCACCGCGCGTGACCTCGCCCTGTGTGAACTGGTGGAGGCCTGATGCCCGCCGCCGCCATCCGCGAGATAGCGATCCGCTGGGGCTACGACCCCGACGCGCTGACCGACGAACAGCGCGACCTGATCGAGGACACGCTGCGCTGTTGGGCCGAATAAATCCGACCTCTGGACGCCCCCGCCGTCCAGGTCTCAGGGTAGCGGGGATCCAACGCCGATAGGCGCGTGACAGCCGGGAGAGCTACCGGCCCTTTACCCCAAGGAGTCCACATCATGTTCTCGAAAGCCACCAAATCACAGGCGAAACTTCGCCTTGCCCTGCTGGGTCCGACCGGAGCCGGCAAGACGTTCACCGCTCTGGCGCTGACCGCCGGCCGTCGCGTTGCGGTGATCGACACCGAGCACGGCAGCGCGGCGAAGTACGCCGACCGGTTCGATTTCGACGTACTGAACCTCACTGCCCACCACCCCGCCGAATACATCAAGGCGATCAAGGCCGCCGAGGCAGCCGGATATGACGTGGTGGTGATCGACAGCATGACCCATGCGTGGAAGGCCACGCAGGAGCTGGTGGATCAGGAGACCACGCGCAGCAAGAGCGGCAACAGCTTCCAGGCGTGGGGCAAGGTCACCCCGCTGTGGCAGGACCTGATTCAGGCCATCGTCACCAGCCGCATCCACGTCATCGCCACGATGCGCTCAAAGATTGAGTGGGTTATCGAGGAGAACGAACGCGGTAAAAAGACGCCCAAGAAGATCGGCACCAAGCCCGACAACCGCGACGGCGCCGAATACGAGTTCGACGTGGTGATCGAGTTGGACCAGGACCACAACGCATGGCCGAGCAAGACCCGCTGTGCCGACCTCGACGGCAAAACCTGGAAGAACCCTGACGCGACAAACCTTGGCGCGGCCCTGTTCGGATGGCTAGAGGCCGGCGTCCCGGCGGCGGCGGTGGTAGCGCCTGCCGCCACGGCCCCTGCCGCGCCCGCAGCTTCGCGCCCGGCCGCCGCACCGGCCACCGTCCCCGCCCCGCGCATGTCGCCCGAACAGGACGCCGAATACCGCGACTTGTGGAAGGCCATCGGCCTGCACGGGGCCGAGGCGAAAGCCGAGCGTGCGAAAATCCACGCGGCCAACGCCGCCGGCCCGGTCAGCGACTACCTCGACCTGCTGCGCGGCTACCTCGACACCCTCAACACCCCCAACCGCCAGACGGCCTGATCATGCCCAACGACATCACCATCCCCAACCCGCTGCCTGCCGCCATCGTCGCCCTGTCGGGCGCGATCCTGGCCCAGGTCGATACCCTGACCCTGCGCGCCAAGGGCATCCGCGCCATCGAGTCGGTCGAGCAGATGTCCGCCGCCGACGCCCTGGTGGCCGACGCCATCGCCCTGGACAAGGCCATCGAGGCCGAGCGCAAGCGCATCAAGGCGCCGATCGCCGAGCTGACCCGCGCCCTGGATGACGCGGCGGCCGAGGCACGCACGCCGCTGATCGGGATCAAGGCCGACCTGGGCAGCTTGATCGTGGCCTTCCAGCGCGCCGAGAACGCCCGCCGCGAGGCCGAGCGCCAGCGCATCGAGGCGGAGCAGGCCGCAGCCCGCGCCGCCGCTGCTGCCGCCGCCGAGGCCCAGCGCCAGGCCGAGGCTGCCCGCGCCGCTGCCGCCGCCGATCAGGACGTGCCGCCCGGCCTGGACAGCGACGAGCCGCCGGCCGCCACGGTGATCATCCCCGAGGTGATCCCGCCCAGCTACGAGCAGCAGCAGGCGATGGCCCCGCTCAAATCCTCGGCCGTGGTCAGCCGCACGGTCAAGGTGGTCGAGATCTTCGACCCGGTCGCCGTGCCCAACGAACTGAACGGCGTGGCGCTGCGGGTGCTGGACGTGAAGCAAATCGAGAAGCTGGCCAAGGCCGGCCTGCCCATCCCCGGCGTGCGCGTGGTCGAACGCGCCACCATCGCGGCGAAGGGCTGAGCCATGTCCTTCAATCTCAACCGCAACCTCCTCGCCGGATGCTTGACGCGCGACCCTATCGTCACCCAGGCCGGCGCGTCCGTGGTGGCCAAGTTCGGCCTGGCCATCAACCGCAAGTTTAAGCGTGGTGACGAGACGGTCGAGGAAGTCACCTTCGTTGATGTCGAAGCCTGGGGCCGCACCGCTGAGCTGGTTGGGCAGTATTTGAATAAGGGAAGCCCGTGCTTCATCGAAGGACGCTTGAAGCTCGACACCTGGGAAAAGGACGGGCAGAAGCACAGCAAAATCAAGGTGGTTGCCGAGTCGGTCCAGTTCCTTGGCGGCAAGCGCGAGCATGACCAGCATGGCGCGGAGGCGGCTCCGGATGGCGAGACCATCGGCCGCGACGGTCTGCGACGGAATCCGCCGCGAGCTGCGGCCGGTGACGACGAGCCCCCGTTCTGATCATGACTGAGCCAGAAATCGCCTGGTCGGAGTACCCGACCATCGCTCACCACCCCAAACACCCCGACGCGCTGCGCATCGTGCGCCATCCTAACGGGCCTGCGATTATCCATGGGCCGTACCTCTGCACCATAGGCCATTTCATCCGCGACATAGGCGAAACACTCGGGCCGATTGCGGCTGGCGATTACGCCGAGTGGATTACTGGCGTTTTGGCCGGCGCTGCCAATGGCATTGGGGTGGTGGCATGATCCTGCACATCCCGCTGGAAATCCCCAGCCAGAACGCCACCGGCGGTGGCCGGACCTGGAAAATCGCCGCCGCCAAGACCGCCAAGCGCCGCGCCCTGTGGCGGACGTGGTGCGCGCTGGAAATGCGCCGCGTTGGCGTGCCCAGGGCCACCGGGC
>JBILDK010000201.1:0-5535 GCA_044352625.1 Planctomycetota bacterium | reverse complement strand
CTCGCCGGCCTGCGCCTGCTGCTCGCCCAACGCGGTGCGGCGCTCAGCGCCACGGCCCTGGTGACGCTGCTTGGCGGCCAAGCGCAGGCCGCTTCGGCGGCGGGCGCTAACTCGGCCGGCGTCCTCGCCACACTCACCGCTACGCCTTCATCGACCGCCACCACCCTCGCCAACGGAGCCATGACCGCCATGACCATCGCCACTTCTGCACCCCTCGCCCTTGCCGCCAGTCTGCTGCTGGCCGTCGGGCTGACCGCCACCGCCCTGGCTGCGGAACACCCTCGCCCGTCCGAAATGCCAACGGTTGACAGCCTGCCCAAGAATGAGGCTTCCGTTACGGTTGGCACAGGGGTCGGAGCCACCGCCGGAGGTCGGCTAACCGATGACCGCGCTTGGCGTCGCGCTTGCGAAGATAAACTCGAAATGAGAATAACTGGCGACTTTCAGGGTCAGGCACTGACCGAGACGATGTCGTTTCTCGAGCAGTTGAGTGGGGAAAAATTCGCGATTGATCCCAAAGTGATGGCAGCGAATCCGCATCCTATCACGCTCAAGGTCCACGAAATGAAGCTGCGCTACGCGCTCGACTTCATTCTGAGTCAGAACTGGCTGCAATACACTTTGCGCGATGGGGAGTTCTACATCACGTTCGCGGATCCAGATTGGCATCGCAACCTTGAGAATCAGCTCGAGCAGGAAACCACCCTCAACTTCGAGAATAAGGATTTCGGCGAGGTAGTGTCGTTCCTGCAGAAGGTGGCCAATGCACCCGTCGTTATCGACCCCAGGGTGATGGTAGCGGATCTCCCGCCGATCACCCTCAAGGTTGATCGCGTGAAGTTGAAGGACGTGTTCGACTTCATCCAGAAGTTGACTGCGCTGCAATACACGCCCATCAACGGTGGGATCTTCTTCACCTTGGCGGATCCAGGTTGGCGTCGCCACGTTGAGAATCTGCTTAAGCAGGAGATCACCCTCGACTTCAAGAATAAAGATTTCGGGGAAGTAGTGTCGTTCCTGCAGAAGATCACCAATGCCAATGTCGTTCTCGACCCCAGGGTGATGGCAGCGAAGCACTCGCCGATCACCCTTCAGTTCAAGCACATGAAACTGGAGTACCTACTCGACTTCATTCTGAGGCAGAACTCGTTGCAGTACTCGTTGCGCAACGAGGCGATCGTCATCACGTTGGCGGACCCATCAGAGCCTGCACTTCGGGGCGCCAATTAAAACTCGGGTAGTTCATCTGGAAGGCGCCACGGTGGCCCTGCAAAGCACATTGGAACAACGCTTGAAGGCCGAGTTCACGAAAACATCGAGCAACGAGGTCTTCAACTTCCTGAGGAAAATCACCGGGGCGAACCTGATCATCTCACTTGAGATCGCTCAACACGAAGCCAACATCACGCTCAAGGTAACCGACATGCAAATCAAGGATGTGTTGCTCCGGTTGATCGAGCTTCAGGCACTCTCAATCTCGGTCGAGAATGACGCGCTGTATGTCGGGGCGAGCGCGGCGCAGCCGGATGCCCCCAGGGTCACCAAGTAAGCCTCACGCACACCGGCCCTAGGGGAGACTGTTATGTGCCGCATCCTGCTCCTGACCGCGCTGATCATCACGTGTATTGCCAGCGCCAGTACCGCCGAACCGGAGATCATCGACGACGCAGCCCTGCTCCACCGGCTGGAGCGGGAAGGCGGGGCGCTGGTGACGCAGGGCAAGGTGCCGACCTTCGATCAGCTGGTTAAGGGACTGACGCGCATACCCGCTCCGATCAGCCTGCCGTCTGAACCTGCGTCGGTGGCTTCAACCGAGGAACTGTACCGTCTACGCCGGGCTGGGGTGCTCATCCTGGCCAGAATCTATCAGTGCGGCAAGTGCAACCGGCAGCATGTCGCCTGCGCGACCGCTCTGGTCCTGTCGCCCAATGGAACATGCCTGACCAACTACCATGTATTCGGGGCTTACCCGGACCAGGTCGTCGAGGGGATGGTGGTGATGACCTCCAAAGGCGAGATCCTCCCGGTGGTCGAGGTGATGGGAGGCAATCGCAGCGACGACCTAGCGGTCTTCCGGGTGGAGCCCGATGGGGTGGCCCTGACTGCCCTGCCCCTCGGCCCCAGCCCGGAACCTGGGGCCCGCATCACGGTGATCGGCCATCCGGCAGACCACTTCTACTCACTGTCCACCGGCCAGGTGGCGCGCCATGCCCGCAGCGGACAGGGCGCCGATGTGGTGGAGCGGATGTTCATCACCGCCGACTACGCCAAGGGCTCGAGTGGCTCCCCGGTCTTCGACGAGGCCGGGCGCGTGGTGGGGATCGCCGCCGTCACCCAGCCGGTCTACTACGACCAGGTCAAGCACGACAACCAGCAGATGGTCTTCAAGGCCTGCGTTCCGGTTCACCGCATCCGCCGCCTGTTGGCGGGAGGCGTAAGCGCTCAGTGACGCCACAAAGGAGGTATGTCTACTTTAGTCAGACGGCGGTACGAATCTGCTGCTCGATGTCGGTCCCGACCGCCACGGGCTCATCCCCGCCGACCAAGTCGGCGCATTGGAACTGCTGCGCCGCAATGCGGCCATCGTCGGATTAGGCTGAGAGAGGGGTGCGTTAGGGCCTCAAGCCCAATGGCGTCAAGCTAAGGCCTGGTGCGCAGAGCCAACGGCCGGACCCATGATAGCCCAGGGCAACGCCCTGGAAAGCCGAGGCCGCCAGCGATGCGCCTTGACGGGGCGGACCGAGGCCGCTATCCGTCAGTTCGCTCGCCCCTTCAGAGTTTTTGACGGTAATGCCACTCATTCGGCTGGGACCGCCAGAGCGTGCTTCACGCCCCCAGCGCACCGCGCTTATCGATCAGCGCCTGGACCACGCCGGGATCGGCGAGGGTGGTGATGTCACCTAGGTTCTCGGTCTCCTGCGCGGCGATCTTGCGCAGGATGCGGCGCATGATTTTTCCGCTACGCGTCTTGGGCAGGCCGGGGGTGATCAGGATCTTGTCGGGCGTGGCGATGGGGCCGATGACGGTGCGGACAGTGCCCATCAGCTCCTTGACCAGAGCCGGGGTCTCGACCACGCCGGTTTTGAGGATGACGTAGGCGAAGATGCCGGTGCCTTTGATTTCGTGTGGGAAGCCGCACACCGCGGCTTCGGCCACGGCGGGGTTCGAGACCAGGGCGCTTTCGACCTCGGCGGTGCCCATGCGGTGGCCGCTGACATTGATCACATCATCGACGCGACCGGTGATCCAGTAATAGCCATCGGCGTCGCGGCGGCAGCCGTCGCCGGTGAAATAGTAGCCGGGATAAGGCCGGAAATAGGTATTGAGATAGCGTTCGTGGTCGCCGTACACGGTGCGCGCGATAGCCGGCCAACTCGCTTTAAAGCACAGCACGCCGCTCACCTCGTTGCCCAGGAGCTCGGCACCCTGGTCGTTAAGGAGCGCCGGAACCACGCCGAAGAACGGCAGGGTCGCGCTGCCCGGCTTGAGTTCGGTCACGCCCGGCAGCGGGGTGATCATGTGGCCGCCGGTCTCAGTCTGCCAGAAGGTGTCGACGATGGCGCAGCGCGCCTCGCCCACTACCTCGTAGTACCAGCGCCAGGCCTCGGGATTGATCGGCTCGCCAACGCTGCCCAGTACGCGCAGGCTGCTGCGGTCGTACTTCTTGACCAGCGCATCGCCGTCCTTGGCGATGGCGCGGATCGCGGTGGGCGCGGTGTAGAACTGGGTGATCTTGTGTCGCTCGACCATGTCCCAGTAGCGGCCGCTGTCGGGGAAGGTGGGGATGCCCTCGAACATCAATGTGGTCGCACCGTTGGCCAGGGGGCCATAGACGACATAGCTGTGGCCGGTGACCCAGCCCACATCGGCGGCGCAGCAATACACATCCCCGGGGCGCACGTCGAACACCCACTCGTGGGTCACCTGGGCGTAAAGCAGGTAGCCGGCGGTGCTATGGGCCAGCCCTTTGGGCTTTCCGGTCGAGCCTGAGGTGTAAAGCAGGAACAGCAGATCCTCGCTGCCTACCGCGGCGGGCTCGCACCACGAACGCTCGTTGCGCATCGCATCCTGCATCACCACATCCCGGCCCGCGGTCATCGGCACCTCGGCGCCGGTGCGCCGGCACACGAACACCGTGTGCACCTCGGGGCACGACTTCAGGGCTTCATCGACGGTCTTTTTAAGCGGCACGGTCTTACGTCCGCGCAAGCCCTCGTCGGCGGTGACCACCACGCGACAGTCGGCGTCGAGCACGCGGTCACGCACCGAGTCGGCCGAGAACCCGCCGAAGATCACGCTGTGGACCGCGCCGAGGCGGGCGCAGGCAAGCATCGCCACGGCGGCCTCGGGGACCATGGGCATGTAGATGGCGATCGTGTCGCCCTTGCGCACCCCGCGCAGGGTGAGGGCATTGGCAAAGCGGCACACCTCGCGATGCAGTTCGCGGTAGGTGATGCGGCGCACGTCGCCGGGTTCATCGCCCTCCCAAATGATCGCGACCTGTTCGCCACGCTCGGCAAGATGGCGGTCGAGGCAGTTGACGCTGACATTGAGCTGACCGCCGGTGAACCACGTGTGGTGCCCGGCCTTCATGTCCACATCCGACACGGTGTCGAAGGGCTTGAGCCAATGTAACTTTGCGCGCGCGAGGTCGCCCCAGAAGCCGTTGGGATCCTGCACGCTGCGCGCGTACATCTGATCGTACTGGGCGCGCGAGCGGATGTGGGCGCCCTGGCGAACACGCTCGATCACCGGATAACGTTCTTGGAGAGGGGCGGACTGGGTCATGAGGCCTCACTTCGGGAGGATATCGTATGGCCTTCGCTGACGCCGTCTCAAGAGGGTACAATCACCGAGGTAATGATTCTGAGCTGCGTCGCCGGCACGCCGATGCCGGGCCATCACCCCGCTCATGCCACGTGCGCCAGCGGTCCGCATGGCGCTGCTCGACACGATCATGTCCGGACTTGGCCGAGGTGGAGGTGGTCGGCAAGCCCTTTTGCCTGGAAGACATGAGAGTGGGGTGCTTGGCGAAGCCTGACGCTGGCGCTTGGAGGGAATGTGGCAGGCTTTAAAACCATGCGACTCTATTCCTGGAACGTCAACGGTATCCGTGCGGTAGCAAAAAAGGGCCTGCTCCCCTGGGAGATTCTGCCTGGGGCCGAGGTCATCGGGCTGCAAGAAACCAAGGCCAAGGCCGGGCAGATCCCCGAACTGGTGGCGCCCGCCGGCTGGCACGCCACGTGGCACAGCGCCGTGCGACCAGGCTATTCAAGCGTCGCCATCCTCAGTCGCGATCAGCCTGATGAAATTGTCGAAGGTCTCGGCGATGAGACCTATGATGTCGAGGGCCGCGTGGTTGCCGCGCGCTTCGGCTCACTGGTGGCAATCAGCGCTTACTTCCCCAACAGCCAAGAGGAAGGCCGCCGGATCGACTATAAACTTGGCTTCTGCGCAGCGCTGGAGGCCTACCTCGCGCGCTGGCGTGCGCTGGGTCGATCGACCGTCCTGCTCGGGGATTACAATATCGCTCCG
>JBILDK010000200.1:0-5551 GCA_044352625.1 Planctomycetota bacterium | reverse complement strand
AGCGAACTGGACCGCCGTTTTCGCCGCGCCCACCAGGATGCGGACGAACGCCGCACCGCGTGGGTGGCCCAGATCGCCGCCGCCCGTGCCCAGGGCGAGGCGGTGCTCGCGCAGCTCGTCGAGGGCGTCGATGCCTTCGAAATTGCTGCGCGTTTTGCACCGGATGCGGCGGTCGCCGGGTCGTGCGTCGATCTGTTCGATGCCATCCGCGCCCGGGTCGCCACGTTAACCGCGGTCCAGGCTACCAGCGAACCCGCGGCCCCGGCCTTGGATCCAGAGGTCGCCGCCCGGCTCATCACCATTTCGACCGAGGCCGAAGCCCTGGCTGCGGCCGCGCAATTCGAAGCCAAGTTTCGTTTCCAGGCGCTGCACAAGGAGTGGAGCAAGCTCGCCGCCGATCTGCCCGCCGACGACGATCTGGCGCACCGCTTTCCTGCGGCCTATGCCGCCTGGAAGGCCCGGCGCAAAGAGGAACGCGAGGAGCGCACCAACGAACGGGCCACCCGCCTCACCGAACTCGAACGCCTCGCCAGCATCGCCGAGGACCTCGCCGCCAAGGCCGCTGCCCTCGACCCTGCCGACCACGAGGCGGTGCGCGCCCACGAGTCTGCCCTCAAGGACGTGCAGAGCCGCTGGCGTGCAGTGGGTCCGGTGCCCGCCAACCAGGTGGCCACGGTGCGCGGGCGCTACCGTGCAGCCCTCGATGCGGCGTGGATGCCGGTGGGCGCCACCCGCGAGGCCGAGGACTGGGACCGCTTCACCCGTCTGGCTCACGCCGAAGAACTGATTGCCAGCGTCGAGGCCCTGACCAGCAGTGAAGACTGGCCGCACATCGCCCATCAGGTCAAAGAGGCCCATCGCCAGTGGAAGGCCCTTGGCGCCCTGCCTCGTGACCGTGGCCAGGACGCCTGGTTGCGCTTCAAGTCGGCCTGCGATGCCCAGTTCGACCGCTGCCGGCCGTTCTTCGCCGAACAGGATGGCCAGCGGCTCAAGAACCTGGAAGCCAAGCAGGCGCTCATCGCAGAGCTTGAAACGATCTGCAACCAGAGCCCCGTAGGCCTCGCGGGCAGCCCCGCTGACATTGCCACGTCCAAGGCGGCAGGCGAGCGCGTCAAAGCCATCCAGGCCGAGTGGAAGGCCATTGGCATGGTGCCCCGCGAACAGGACCGCGCCGTGTGGGACGCATTCCGCGCCCTGTGCGACCGCTTCTTCGCCTCGCGCCGTGCCGCCTTCGATGCACGCCACGAGGAGCAGGTCGAAAATCTCAACCGGAAGATCGCCCTCTGCCTCGAAGCCGAGGACCTGGCGACGGCGGTCGAGGCCGGACTCGCGGATCCGTCCCAGGCCCGGCCGCCCGCCGACGTCTCGCGCTCCGCCAAGGACCTTCAGGCGGCGTGGAAGAATCTCGGCCATGTGCCGCGCGAGCGCGCAGACGAGATGTGGAACCGCTGGCGTACCGCCAACGACCGCATTTACGCCGGACTCAAACCGTTCTTTGCCGAACAGGATGCGGTGCGCCAAGCCAACGCCGCCGCCAAGGAAAAGGTCATCGCCGAGATCGAGGCCCTCGCCACCCACGAGAACCCGCACTGGTTCAAGGACGACGTGCGCGAGGCCCAGGAACAATGGCGCACCATCGGTCACGTCCCACGCGAACGCATGGACGAGTTGAACCAGCGCTTCCACGCGGCCTGCACGCGCATCCTCGACGCGCAGCCGGCTCCGACCTGAGCAGGCTGGCGCGGGCGGGCTACGACCCGCGGCGCGACCGGCAATGAGGTGGTTGTCTTCGATAGCGACGCATCCCGGGCGACCTGACCACGCTCATCGCCACCCGGTTCGCGGCAGCATGGACCTCATCATGCCCGGATCGGAGCGAGTGATTATCGCCGGCGACCCACGCGCCTGTATCAGAGTGTCAGCTAGAAATTGGATACCCCCGACTTCGCGGGGTCCGGGGTTGGATCCTTGGGGTTCCAACGCAGGTCGCTGCCGACCAGCAGCGGCGCCTGGCCGAGAGACGTGCGCCCGGCCTCGTCGAGGCCGTCGATCCAGGCCAGCACGGACCGGGCGAAATGGTGGTAGGTGTTGTCCGGCTTGGAGGTTTCGGAGAAGGCTGCCAGTTCCGCGCGGGCCACCTCGAGCCTGCCGCGCGAGACCAGGTAGCAGGCGTGCAGGAACGGCAGGTCCGTAATCCGAGCCTCCTCGCCGGCTTCGTGGACCGTCTCTGGCCAGGTCAGGTCGCTGTCGAGCCACGCGCCGATAGTCTGGTGCGTCGGACTGGCACAGCAAAAATTCATGTGTGGACCGACCTTTGGAAGGCTTCGCTCAGGGCTGAGGATGCGCGTCAGCAGGACGCGCAGGATGCGGGCCTCCTTGATCCAGGCGCAGTACCCGGTGTGGGCCGTGGTGCTCCATCGATCAACGTCAAGACGCTCGGCAGCGTCAAGGGCCGCGCGCAGGTCGCCGACCCCCATGGCGGCCTGCAGGCGGAATAGCTGTAAGAACCCCACCACCTGTCCCTGCCGATTACCCATGGCGTCGAGGATCCGTCTGCCGGTCTCTGGCTGAGCCGCCAGGTGCAACAGTCGCTCACCGCATCCCTTGTCAAAGTGGCCAAATGTATCGATAGGCATACATGTGACCAACGTCTCCGCAGACAGCGGCGGCTCGATCCGGAGCCCTGCTTCCAGAAACCAGCCTGAAACCTTGTACCATCCATCATCGCTGGGAGGAATCCGCGGACAGAGCCTGTACACCGTTGACCAATCCTTGGCGTACACGGCTTCCTCGACCAGGAATCGCAGACTACGGAGATTCCACGGCGTCCGGGCCGACCACTCCTGCATCGACGCCGGACCGAGGACGTGATCCAGCGCATCGTCGTCCCCGCAGTTCCACAGGTGGCCGTCGAGTCCGGGCGTTCCGCCATGGCTCAGGGCTGAAGCCGGCACCAGGGTCGCCGTGTCCATCTGTGGACCCTTCCACCACAGACGGAGTCCCATTCCTCCTAGGCGCTGGTAGTAATCCAGGCGCAGGGGCAGGGCCACGGGACCGGCGAGATCCAGGGAGGCATGGGCCATTTGCATGAAGTGGTTGCCACCGTTATCGACGCGCTGATCCCCGATCAGCAGCCGTGAGCCATCGTCGGATTCGATGGACACCTGCCAGATGCCGCCGGTGGGGAAGGCGATCTGGCCTTCCAGGCGCATGGCAAAGTAGTGCTGAGGCACCGTGGTCGGTTTGACCGTCGGGAAGTCGACCACCGAGGCCGTCCAGGGCTCCCCCTGGCCGAGATTGGCCAGCATGGAGGCCTGCGGTGCGGTCGCGAGGGCCTGGCGATGGAAGTAGAAGTGCCATGGCGACCGCTCGGCCGCCTGCTTCAGCCAGGGATGCACAGCGGTACTCAGCGGGCCTCGGATCGTCATGACCCGTTCCATGCAGCGTAGATCTGAGACCGGGAACTGCTTGAGAAACTGCAACAGCAGGGACGGCGCCTCGGGATGCCGGTAGGTCACCAGGCTGGTCAGAGCGGTCACGCACGGTCCCCAGCCGTAACGGCTGCGTTCTGGTCCGGCGGCATTGTCCTCCAGTGCCGTCACCATCGCGGCCCTGGAGGCAGGCTTGAAGTCATCGCAGACATTACGCATGCGCAACACGGGTAACACTTGGCCAAGCGCCCGTTCGATGGGTTCCACGAGGGTCGGGATGGCGGTGATTCGTCGATTCACCGCGAGATGGTATGCCGCCATGTACAGCCGGTCCCATTGCCAACGAGCCACGTCCCCCAGCCCGAACAGTCCGGTGGGCGTCGAGCCCTTCCAGCCACGGGGGCCATCCAGGGCGGCATCGACCGCTCGGTACACGGCGACGAACGTCGCGGCCTGAATGGCCTCCTTGTCGGGCAGGCGTCCCAACAGGTGCTCGCACTGACTCACCCGGGACATGCGCTCCTGCTGCGCGTCCAAGGTGCCGCCTGCCGCCGCTGCCAATTCGGCCAGACGGGCATCAGCGACCTCGGTAATGATGCTTGCACCCTGCATGAGCCAGGCGGCATCCTTGGCTGCCGCATTCCATGCCTTCTCCCGGTAACCGCCGCCACCGGTCTGGAAACGCAGGGCCTGGACGGTCCAGGGATCAAGGTCGGTTTCGCGCGCCTGCGACTGTTTCCAATCGTTTGCCGCGAGCCCCGCGACCAAGCGCGCGAAACATTCGATCGGCGCCACGGGTTTGTCGACTTCGGCAGGATTGCCCATGGCCATGGCCCGCAGGGCGCGCACCTCTGGCCGATTGCGATCGGCGCCAAGGCGGTCGAGGGTCTCGACCACCAGGCGGTCGTCGTGGTCGAGGAGCGCCACCCACAACCCGGGCATGGCCAGCTCCAGCGTCGTGGCCTGGGCGGGAGCAGCGACCCGTGTGGCCGCCAGGTGCGCATAGTCGCCCCACGGCCCCATCCCGCCCCACTGCTCGCGGGCGCCTTGCATGGCGAGCAGCGCATAGGTGATGGTGACCACGCCCCACGCCTGCGGATCATCGGGTTTCTCAGCCAACACCGGGCGCAATGCAGCAAGATTGGCGAGCTGGCTGCGCGCCGTCAATGTCCTGAACGGATCAGGCAGCTCGGCGCCCATGAGTGGGAAGCACAGCAGGGTGAGGAGCAGCACCGTGACCATGCGCCGCACTCGGTTCGCGGGCAGGTCTGAAAAGGTCCAGCAGTGCATGCGCCACAGCATGAATTCGACACTCGCCACGGTCAGGTCACAATCTTTGTGACCGCTGATATTCCTAGCCACGTCGTGGTCCCTGGCACGCGGTCTCGGGGCCGGGTCATCCGTTCGCGCTCGCTGGCCGTCCGCCGGCGTCGCGCCAGGCCCGCGGCGACACCCCGGTGCACCGGCGGAAGCAGCGTGAGAAATGGAACTGGTCTGAGAAACCCAGGCGACGGGCCACCTCAGCCACCGTTGTCGAGGTGGCTGAGAGCATGCGGCAGGCATGGCGGACGCGGAGGTGGACCAGCCACCTGCGCGGTGCTTCGCCGGTGGCGGCGCGGAAGCTGCGCGACAGGTGCGACGGACTCAGCCCCACCGCGCGGGCGAGGGCCGGCAGGTCGAGGGGCAGCTCGGGGTTCTCACCCAGGATGCGCTGCGCCTCCGCCACCGCCCGGTCACTGGTGCCGGTCAGGGGCCGCATGCGCGGCAGGGCCGTCGCCAGTCCGAAGACCCGGCGGGCACTGGCTTGCACGGCCATCATCGCCGCCTCATCGGGATCGGGACGGGCCAACGCGACGGTCTCGCGCAGCGCCGCCACCAGGATCGGATGGACGCCCAGGTGGATCACCGGCACCTCGGCGGTGAAGCCGACCATCGCAGCGTGGAAGTCCACCGCCGAGCCCTGGAGGTGAAGCCACAGGATCGACCACGGGTCTACCGCCTCCGCACCGTAGGCATGGCTGGTACCTGGCGGACACCACAGCAGATCGCCCCCTGCCACCGGCCAGGTGCGCTTTCCGCGCCGGTACCAGCCAACCCCGGCGGTGCAGTAGATCAACACC
>JBILDK010000199.1:0-5557 GCA_044352625.1 Planctomycetota bacterium | reverse complement strand
AACCCTGCCGGCGGTGGTGGCAGCACTGATGAACGGGGCGGGCGACGGTGCGCTGCGTGCGGTCAATGACATCGGCCGCATCCTGCCTTTCGATGGCGTCGCACCCCTGGTTCCCCCCGCCCCGGAAAAGATCGCTGCGACCAAGCGCCAGATCGACTACCTGGTGGATAACACCCCGAAAAAATTCGCGGCCCTGGTGGCCAAGGTCAAGGCCCACGCCGAGGCCGAAAAAGACATATGGGACTTCCCTGACGGCGACCCCAAGGGCACCAAGCTCATCCAGGAAGCCACCTTTCTGCGCGCTGATGCGGTCAAGGCGTTGTACATTCCGCACCTCGCCTTGCGTGAGGTCATCACCCGGGGCAAGGAATTCGGCTTCGACGGCACCGGCGCAGGCAAAATGTTCGCGACCGTGTTGAAGGAACACGCGGCGACCATATCTGACTGGGATTACAACTTCGGTGATTACTATCCACCGCTTAAGGCCCAGGCCAACATGGTATTGGCCGAGGCTCTGCGCCAAGGCGTGGGTGGTATCAAGATAGCGGACGTCGAGAAGGAGCTGCTGGTCATTACCGACAAGGATGCGAAGACGTTCTCGGCCGCCACCCGCACCCACATGGTCGAACTCCAGCTGTCCTGTTGGAGCTCGCTCCTGCGTACCCGCCTGGAACTGGGCGGCCCCGCCAACATCAAAGCCGGGCTCAAGCACTTCCAGGACTTCCTCGACCGCTACAAATCCGACCCCGCGGTGAAGGTCGGCGCTAACAACGACTATACGCGCGAAATTGGCGCGGTGTACATTCTCGCGGCCCGCCTGCATGCGGCCAACAACGACACAAGTAAGGCCAACGCGTTGCTCGGCCAGGTGACCGCGAACCGCAAGAGCCCGCAAGTGGACAATGCTCGCGGCTGGATGCGCCAGCTCACAGGCGAGGGTGGCAGCGGCAGCGGCGGCGGCGACTGGGGCGCCCCGGTCACGCCTCAGGATCCCTCACAGGCCCTGTCCGTGGGCAAGGCGCTCATGTCCGAAGCCCGCGACACCGCGAATGCCTCACTCGCCCGCAGCCAGCTCCTGGCCGCGGCGGTCGGCATGCGTGCCGGCGTCGCCGGCCTGGCCAGCGGCTGGCAGGACCAGTTGATCGAGGTCGGCCCCGAGTTGTTCAACGTCTACGCCACCTGCCTGTCCCGGCTCGAAATGCGCGGCCACGCCGCCATCGTGGCCGCCGAGGGCCTGCGTCTGATCAAGGCGACGATCGACGCCAACCCCAAGCAGAATCCTTGGCGTAGCGGCCCCAAGAAGGAATTCACCGAGGCTGGCAAGAAGGTCGGCGCCCTCGCCACCAACGCCCTGACCCACGGCAACAATCTCGCGGCGCGCATGAAGGGAACCGGCGTGCAGTCGCTCAATGGCGACATTATTGACCTGGCCAAAGCGGTCGCGCCCGAGGTCACCGGCAAGAGCACCGAATGGCAGCAGGTGGTGATCAAGCTGGTGGAGAAGGACTGGGATGGTGCGATCAAGAGCGCCACGACCTATCGCGCCTCCTATCCCGAAGACACGGTCAAAGTCTTTGGCGCCATCACCAGTGCCCACATGGGGCGTTACGATGACGCCAAGGAGCGCAAGGACACCGCAGGCATGAAGTCCGCGGCCGATGCGATGTCCGCCTTCGGCGCCGAAATTCAGGCATACATCGACCAGGCCAAGGCCAAGGGCGGCCTCACCGCCGATCAAGAACGCGATCTGATGCGCGCCGCCGGCACCATCAAGTCGTCGAAGATCGCGATCCTCATCGGCAACGAGCAGTACGCCGAGGTCCTGGCCCAGCTCGATGCCAGCTTTTGGAAAAACCCACCAAGTGATGAAAGCCTCATGGCGCGCCTGTTGCGCGCCATGGTCACTGCCGCGCAAAAGAGCGAACGTGCGCGCATCAAGGATCCGGCTGCGGCCCTTGACGCCAAGGCTCTGGTCGCGGCATGGCCGACCTACAAGGCCACCTATGAGACTTTCGAGCGCATGCTGCCGCGCATCAAGGACCCGGACGAGAAGGCCAAGACCCAACGATCGGGGCGCACCCTGGGCGACCTCTTCCAGGTCACCGGGGCGCTGGCGGACCAGCTCAAGGACAAGGCTGATGCTCCCGCCGAGTTGACCGAGATTGCGGCGTTCTCAAAGCGCGCCCTGGCGGATGCGGTGGAACCGGTCATCACCGAGAGCGAGAAGCCCGAGACCATGCTCGCCATCGCCTTCACGCTGTGGGAGATCGATGAGCACGAGCGCTCCGCGCGGTTGCTCGAGATGTACACGAAGAAGGTTGGTGAGAACCCGACGTTCAAGACCTTCAAGGACGACCCCAAGGGCGCGCTCGATCCGGTCGAGGCGCTGGTGGGCGGCCGCCCCGAGCTGCATGGGAAGAACAGCGATTGGACCAAGGTCACTCTCTGGGCCAAGGCCCGTGACCTGATCGAGGACAAGCCCGGCCTCGCCGATCTGCGTGCCAAGGGCGTGGCCCGCGACCAGTGGGGAGAATTTCCACGCGACCTCGGCCAGGCCCTGGTCGAGCTGCGCAAAGTGACGGACAAGGTCAACGAGAACAAGACCAAGCTCGGCGACCAAGCGACCAAGGCGGTCGAGGCGATCAAGGCGCTCCAGGACCTGGTGCGCGGCACCCTGCAGGAGCAGGAGGTGTGGAAGCGCCTCGCCATGTCCCACCGCGAGGCCGGCCGCACCGACCAGGCGCGTTCCATCTTCCTCAAGCTCTACGTCGAGGATCCCGACGATCCTGCGGTCGCCACCAACGTGGTCGACATCACCGTCGACCAGGTCAAGAAGGGCGACAGCGTCGCCAAGGCCGACATCGAGAAGGCCCTGGCCATCGCCAAGGGCATCCGCAACGACAACGAGAACGATCCGGTGCTGTACTGGACCTCGTCGATCCAGGTCTATGAGTTGACCGCGGCCCTGGGCGGCAAGGAGGACCTCGCCTACATTAACAGCGGCCTGAAGTTCGCCGCGGTGAACCAGTCCGATCCAAGCTACACCCTGGTCCAGCCGCGCATCGTCGCGGATGCGCGCCAGATCGGCGATGACCGCTCGGTCCGGCGCGCAGCCAACGCCCTGGCGGTCGAGCTGTGCCGGCGCTACCTCAAGGTGTTCGAACTGCCGGGCGTGACCCAGAAGGCGCCCTACCGCATCGACGAGATCACGGTTGACGGCAAACCCAAGACCATCTTCGTGCCGGTGGACGCCGGGACCTTTGAGGCCCGACCTGCTATCGCCGAGGACGACAGCGAGCTGATCATCATTGTTCCGCAGGGCACCGCCGAGGTGCAGAAACCAGCTGCAGCCGCCCCGGCGCCGGCCGCAGTCGCCCCGGCACCAGCCACGACCCCATCTGCGCCTGCCCAGGAGGCCACACCGTGATCATCCGTTCGCTCGCCCTTCTGGTCGCTGTCCTCTTCCACCTCGCTGCGGCAGAGCCCGCACCGGCGGTCATTACCAAGCTTGTTGCCGGCAGCGGTGAGGGGAGCGCCTTCCCCAAGGCTTTCGTGCTCGGCGAGACGCTCGAGGGCATCGAGTTCACGGTCGACGATCCCCGTTCGCAGAGCAAGCTGTCGCTCAAGCGCGGCAGCTACGCGGTGGAATACCGCCAGGACGTGGACACCAGTTTTCTGACTGGTCTGAACCGCCAGAATGACGGCAAGCTGGATGCGGCCTACACCGCCTACAGCAAGGCCCTCAAGGAGTCGGTCTATCCCTGGGTGCGCGAGGAGTCCGCGCTACGCGCCGCTGAGGTCGCGGTCGCCCTCAAGAAGCCGGCGGAGGCCCTGGCTGCCCTCGGTGAGCTGGAAAAGATAGCCCCCCAGAGCAAACACCTCCCCGCAGCACTGTTGCTCAAAGGCGAGGTCCTGCTTGGCACGGGCGACAGCGCCGCCGCCAAGGTTGTTTTCGGCGAGCTCAAGTCGAAAGGCAAGGCATGGGGCTTTGCCGCCGAGATCGCCGGGGTGCGTGGCGAGGCCAGCTTGGCCCGCGCCGCCAAGGATCCGGCTAGCGCCGCCGAAATCTTGAAGCCGCTGTTTGCCCGACTCGATCCCGCTACCCAGGCCGCCGACTTTGGTCAGGTCGGTGGTGAGCTGGCCGCGGATCTGGCCAGCGCGGGCAAGACCGCCGAGGCCATCGCGGTGTACACGCGTACCGCTTACGGCGCCAGCGACCCAACCGCGCAGGCCCGCGCCCACCTCGGCTGGGCCATGCAGTTGGCCAAGGACGCGGACACCAAGAGCCTGGAACGTGCCTTTGACCGGGCTGCCACCGCCTGCCTCGTGAAGGGTGCCGACGACAGCGTCACCGGCTCGGCCCGGACGTTGGCCCTGCAGCTCGCCAGCAAGCTCGACAAAGCTGCCGACCTGTCCGCCGAGGACAAACGCGAATACCGCACCTACGCCACGAAACTGTGAGGACTGCCATGCGCTTCCTTCCCGCCCTCTCCGGATTGTTGCTGCTGCTGTCCGCGTCCGCGTTCGCCGCCGACGATGACGAGGTTCGTGACACGGTGGTCCTCAAGGAAGGACGCACCATGGAGGTCTTCGTCGACAGCGAAGGCGCCGAGGAAGTGGTGTTCCGCTCTGCCGCCAACGCCCAGCCGGGCAAGCGCCGGGCACGCGAGATCGCGCGCATCACCTACGGCGGCATGATCGTCGAGGGCGACTACAAGGCGGGCATCGAGGCCCGCGACCGCGGCCGCTACGAAGAGGCAGCCGACCGCTTCAATGTGGTGGCTCAGGGCGATCGCGAGTGGCAGAAGGTCTACGGTGGCTTGGCCGAGGGCGAGGCCCTGGAGCTGGCGCGCAAATACGTGGAGGCTGCCCAGTCCTTCGCCGCGGTGGCCAAGAATTTCCCCAATCACCGCCTCGCCTTGGATGCGCGTTACCGGGCCGGCATGGCCCTGGCCCTGGCGGGCAAGGCCGACGAGGCGGGCAAGGTCGCCGACGAACTGACGGAGATCGGCAAAAAGACCCCCGCCGCTGAACCCCGCGGGAACGCGATTCGCGCTGCCGTGGCCGTTGCCGCCAATAACAAAGGCAAGTTCGACGAGTTCACCAAGAAGACCATCCTGCGTCCTACTGACGACCCCGACGTGTGGTTTCACTTCAATCTGTGGCTGGCTGAGGCGCTGCGTCAGGATGGGCGCGGCAAGGATGCGGTGCGTATCGCTGATGGCATGATCGGCCAGCTTGATGGCAACCCGTCACGCAAGATGCAGGCGGTGGCGATCAAAGGTCTGTGCCTGGTGGACAGCGACCCCCAGGGCGCGATCATCGAACTGCTCAAGCTCGACGCCCTGCCCTATGGCAGCGAGGACCAGAAGTGCGAAGCCCGCTTCCAGGCTGGCCGCCTGCTCCTGGCCGAGGTCACAGCGCTCAAGCTTGATCCCAAGGACGAGAAGAAAACCGCCTCCGCCAAGGAACTGGACCGTACCGCGCGGCTCGTCCTCCAGGCTGCCGCCGATTCGCTGTCGACCAATCCCGCCAAGACCAAGGCCAAGGATCTGCT
>JBILDK010000198.1:0-5569 GCA_044352625.1 Planctomycetota bacterium | reverse complement strand
TATTCCAGGGTGTGGAAACCGAGCACATCGGCACCCAGCAATCCGCTGAGAATCTCGTCGCGGGCCGGATGGATCTTGAACACTTCCGAGGCGGGGAACGGAATGTGGTGGAAATAGCCGATGGCAAGACCGGGGCGTTCGCGCCGCAACATGTCAGGCAGCAGCATCAGATGGTAATCGTGGATCCACACCCGGTCGTGCGGTCCGATGCGGGCGAGAAGGCTGTCCGCAAAGATCCGGTTCACCGCCCGGTAGGCGGCCCAGTCCTCTGGGGCAAAGCTGGCGATGGCCGGGAAATAATGGAACAAGGGCCAGATTCCACTGTTGGCCGCCCCGTTGTAGTGCCGTCGGGCATACTCCGCAGGCACCTGGAGATCCACCACCCGGGCGGCATTGAATTGCTCCTCCTCCTCGCCGCGGGTCTGGAATCCGCCCTGTCCAACCCACCAGGTGTCGCCTTCCTCATGGACCGGCAGCAAGGCCGTGACCAGACCTCCATCGCTGCGCGACAGGGATCCGCCTGCATCAAGGGTGAAGGGAAGCCGATTGGACACCAACCAGGTTCGCATGGTCACGACGGGTCCCTCCGGGTGGCGCGGGCCGGGCCGAGATTGGCGCACATTAATTTGTATGTCAAATGGTTTATTATACGAAACATTGTAATTACGATTGAATCGGCATCCTCCACGCCCATGCGGACAACCTCCCCACGTCGCGATGAGCAGGAGGAAGCCCTCCTGCTGGCCTTGCGCCGGCTGCTGCGCCGGGTTGAACTGAGCTCGGCCGAGCTGGAGGCCGCCCATGGGGTGACCCAGCCCCAGCTCCTGTGCCTGCGCGCCCTGTCGGTCAATCCCAGCATGACTTTGGGCGAGCTGAGTCATGAGGTTCGGCTGAGCCCAAGCACCCTGGTCGGCGTGGTCGATCGGCTGGAGGCCAAGGGGCTCGCGGAGCGCACCCGCGACCGGGACGACCGCCGCCGCATCCACATCACCGCGACCGCGGCGGGGAAGGCCAAGGCGACGAAGGCGCCGGAGCCGCTCCACCTGCGCACCAAGACCGCACTGGCCTCCATCCCCCCGACCGCGCTGGCGACCACCGTCAGAGTCCTTGAACGGCTGGTGCTCACGCTCGATGCGGCAGGGGACAGCGACGATCCGGTGCTGACCAGCGGCGCCATCCCCAAGCCCGCCGCTGACGAAGCCACCCGGCCGCCCCGGTAGGAAGCACCATGCCCAGCACAACCCTCGCCTTCGTCATGGCCGGTGGCAAAGGCACCCGACGTGAACCGCTCACTGCCGACCGGGCCAAGCCCGGCGTGCCCTTCGGCGGCAAATATCGGATCATCGACTTCATCCTCTCGAATCTGATCAACAGTCGCCTCTACGGCATTTACGTCCTGACCCAATTCAAATCCCAATCGCTCAGCGAGCATCTCCAGTCCACCTGGAACTTCGGCTCGATGCTGTCCGACCACTTCATCAACGCGGTGATCGGCAAACGCGAAGTGATCCAGCCACCCCCGGCATGACCAAGCCCCCGCCCATGGACGCCACCGACGGTGCCCGGTGCCCGTGATGGGGGGTTGTCCGGACTTGCACACCGGGTGCGTGCCCGCCATGGTCGCGCATGCCGATTGATCGCCCCCTGGTCGCCGCTGGCGTGATTCTGCGCCGCCCCACCAGCGCCGGCGACCGCTGGCTGCTGCTGCGCGCCACCAAGCATGGCGAATGGGGCTTCCCCAAGGGGCACCAAGACCCCGGCGAAGATGTGCTCGGCACCGCACTGCGCGAATGCGCCGAGGAATGCGGCATCGCCCTGCTTGCGGTCGAGGGCGATCCGATCTCTCTGCACTACCGCCTGCCCGGTGGGCGCGACAAGTCGGTGGTCTATTTCCCGGCGATCACCGCCACCAGCCAGGTCGTGCTCAGTCCGGAACACAGCGATGCCGGCTGGATGAGCGCCAAAGGGGTGGTCGAGCATCTGCCCCACTCGACCCTGCGCACCTTGTTCAATTCCTATCTCACCACGCTGGCTCGCTGATGTTCGAGGTGCTGTTCTTTGTGCCAGAAGGCCACGCCCCGGCTGACAACACCGCGCTCGCCGAGACGTTGACCGCCGCCGGGGTCGCGCTCGATGGCGATGAACTGGACCGCTACCGCCCCGGCCGCTGGCGCCACGCTGCCACCAGTGCCCAGGCCCTGGTGGACCTGGGCGAGCCGCCGCTCGAACGCGACGACCAGCACCGACCCCGGGCCTATGCCGGTTGGCGCCCGGCGCCCCTCGCCATCCGCATTCCCCTGGCTGGCCCGCATTGGCAGGCGGTCGAAGCCCTCGCCTTGGTCGAGGCGGTGCTCGCTGCCCACCCGGGATTGCGCGCCCTGGACAGCGAAGACGTCATCGAGGCCGAGGGCATCGCACCGGGACCGTTTCCGTGGAACCGTCCCCGCGCCATCGCGAGTTGGGAAGCCCAGCACGCGAGCCGCTGCACCGGCCTGGATCTGCCGGTGCTCGCGCGGCCACACAGCGTGCGCGTGTGGCGCTATCGCCGCGAACGCCCTGCGGCCCGCGCCGCCCACCCCGACCTGCACTGGCCCGATGCGCTGGTGCTGCGCGATGGCGCCACCGGCCAGGCGCGCAGCGCGTGTCTGTGGACTGCGGCCGACGAGGCCTTCGCCCTGCCTCCGGTGGAACTGGTGGTGCTGCGCCAGGGCGGCCGTGGCGGCGTCATCGGTGCGGACGAAGTTCTGGCCGCTGTCGGAAACCCCACCCCGCTGGCCGCGTTGGCCTGCCCCATCCGGCCGTCTGCAGCGCTCCACGCCCTCTTCAATGGCAGCCGGCCTCTGCCAGCTGCGGGGTTTAGCGCGCTACTTGATGAGGATTGGCGCGACTGAAAGTCGCGTGGGCGCTCGATTCAGCCTTACCCGGCACACAATCCACGAAAACCGTCGCCGAAACCACGCGTTTCCGCGGTACGCTTTTCCCCACGTCCAAACACATCCGCGACCTGCGTCTTTCCCCCCAAAAACACAGTGGGTGGTGGAGAGGCATTGCCATCCGCCCTGTCCACCGGGCACCTTCTGGGTGCAGCTCTATGGCGCTGCACGAGGCTGTTCCCCACCCACTACCAACTGCGACAGACAGGATCACCGTTCACCCGCTTCAGCCTCCGAGCCTCCGAAATAGATCCTCCGCACACTGGGCCTGCGCTATGGCCAAAGCATTAAAAGACACAATCGGGCATTCGTCGGACATGTCCATCCAGAACGGGCCTCTATAGTTGACGAATCCCCGTTAGCCAGCTGGCATCCAGACTTTGACGACAGGAAAAACCATGCGTCGTTCCCTGTACGCCTTCACCTTGGTTGAACTGTTGGTGGTCATTGCGATCATCGGTATTCTTGCCGGCTTGCTGCTGCCGGTGCTAGGAACAGTACGTTCGGCCGCCACCTCGATCAGATGCGCTAATAATCTGGGCCAGCAACATGTGGCGTTTATGGCCTATGCGACTGATTTCCGAGGGTTGTTGCCCATGGTTTTTTTCGCCCAAAACGATTTAGACGTGTCGTGGTGTCAACTCCTGTCAGATGGCTATATCAGCGTCCGGGAAAGTAAAATCATGCTGGAGCCAAAGTTTATTCGCAAGCCTCAATTTCCACAACTGTATTTTAACGGCTACGGTATCAATGGCCGGCTACCCCCAGCCTACCTTAGCGGCTCCCTCATGGTCAATGCCGACGGTACCCCAAACCCAGCTGGAGTAAAAAATAGCAACGCAATAGTTGATAAAATTAATCCCAGGCTGCGTATGATCAAACAACCTTCCATGACCGTCCTGGTTGCTGACAGTACAAACTCGTACAATCCCACTGGGGCAGCCGTCACCGCTGGATCTTCGTATCACTTGGCCGGCATGTCCTTCCATGCCCAGCAGCACTTGCTCGGTTATATCCACACCGGTAAAGCCAACCTGCTCTACGTCGATGGCCACGTTTCTTCGCAAAACTATGCCCAGGTGGTCGATACGTATACCCAGACAATCACCTACAAGAACCTGAGTTCAAGCAATCCGGACATTAGAAATTATGCCCAATGGTAGCCGTTCTTGGGTGGCGCGACGCGCCCCGTTGCTGGTCTGCGCCGTCGTGGCGTTAGCCGTAGCCTTGGTGTTGGTAAGATATTTCGCAGAAGGCGGCAACAACGTCGATCACGGACCAAGCCTGACCCTCCAGGAGATTGCCGACCTCGCTGATAATGACCTTATGAGCCGCGTTCGGGTTGATCTTGCTGCTCGCGAGATGCGTTCTCATTCCGAATCACTCCTCGGGACCGAATTGCAGCCAGTGATCCTCTCCATGCGCTTCGAAGATGCCTGGTTCTCTATCGGGCTAGCCGAGGCCATCAGACAAGAAGGCGATTTGGACGTCCTGGCCACCGCGTATGCTGATCTGGGCGCCCTGAATGTTGCCTCCTGTATTCGCAGAAATGCCACTCGGACTCCCGCCCCGGCAGAACTGCAGCATGTACTGGAGCAGGCAGGCACAGAGCGGTTGCGTGCCGCCTGGGTTCGCAAGCATGCGGACGCGTTCGCTGGCCGTTGAGTTCAGTCGTTAACGCCATGGATTCCGGAGTCTCACCATAGGCTACGGGTGGTCTTACGCACAACGTTGCCCGTTATCAATTACGGACCAATTATTTCCGCAATCGTCCCACCCTTATGTTGGGGCGCGAATAGAAGTCTCGCCCCGCTCGCGCCCGCGTTCTTGTCACGCGACCACCCACGTAAGCACTCATACGCGAGCGCCACCCCTGCTCATTGCCACTCGGTGGGTGCGGCCTACTTTCGCCGCCCCTTCAGGACGAACCATGCTCCGTACCCAGACCTGCGGCGAACTGCGCGCATCCCACATCGATTCGACCACCACCCTGTGCGGGTGGGTCCACAACCGCCGCGATCATGGCGGGGTGATCTTCATCGATCTGCGCGACCGCGATGGCCTGACCCAGGTGACCTTCGACCCGGATATCTGCGGCAAGGAGGCCCACGAGCAGGCCAACAAGATCCGCAGCGAGTGGGTCCTCCAGGTCACCGGCACGGTCAAGAGCCGCGGCGACAAGGTGAACCCCAACCTTGCCACCGGCGCGATCGAGGTCTTCGCCACCGGGCTGGTGATCCTCAACCAGGCCCAGACGCCCCCCTTCGAGATCAGCGAGCACGCCAAGGTCGGCGAAGAGGCCCGCCTCAAGGCGCGCTTCCTCGACCTGCGCCGGCCCTCGATGCAGCACAACCTCATCACCCGCCACCGGGTGACCAAGTGCGTGCGCGACTTCTTCGACGCCGAGCGCTTCATCGAGGTTGAGACCCCGACGCTGTGCAAGTACACCCCCGGCGGCGCGCGCAACTTCCTGGTGCCGTCGCGCCTGCACAGCGGCATGTTCTACGCCCTGGCGGAATCGCCCCAGCTCTTCAAGCAGCTCCTGATGGTGGCGGGCTATGACCGCTACCTGCAGATCGCCCGCTGCTACCGCGACGAGGACCTGCGCAACGACCGCCAGCCCGAGTTCACCCAGA
>JBILDK010000197.1:0-5597 GCA_044352625.1 Planctomycetota bacterium | reverse complement strand
GAAACTTGTACATCGCCTCGGACAGCTCGGTGCCACCGCGCACCAAATCAGCGACCTCCTGCAGGCCGGTGCCGAAGCCCATGTTCGCGGTCTTGGTCTGGTCAGCGAGAATCTCGAAGGACTCGAGCAGCGGAATGCCGGCCCCGATCATGGTCGCCATCTGGCGGGTGAACATCGCCAGCTCGGCGGTCGAGGCGCGGCGTCGACCGCGAAAACCG
This sequence comes from Planctomycetota bacterium, assembly GCA_044352625.1. Taxonomy (GTDB): domain Bacteria; phylum Planctomycetota; class UBA11346; order UBA11346; family UBA11346; genus JAKLKR01. The sequence continues at coordinate 5,379 of JBILDK010000197.1, read as the reverse complement.
ACCTTGCCGGCAGCATCGACCTCGACTGACGTAGGGATCATGCCCTGTCCACGCAACGCCGTGGTGGCGGCCTCACGGGTCTCGGCCTCGATAGTGCCACGCTGGTCCTTGCCTGCTGCGTCCTTGGCGACGTATTTGAATTTGACCTTGGCCACGAGATCGCTCCTTCAAAACAGGTGGGTGCCGGCTGGCTCCACGTCGCATCAATATAGCTGGTCAGACGCACCCCTGCAAGGGTCGAGGAATGGTGCTGGTCAGCCATCGAGCGCCTGGCGCACCGCCTCGTCCAGCCGGGTCGCTAGTACCCGGCCACGGCCTGCTCCGCCTCCGGGACCGAGCAGACGTTTGAAGCCGAGCCTCCGGGCCTCGGCGGCGCGTAGTTCATAGCGCGGGGCCGGGCGCAGCTCGCCGCCCAGGCCGACCTCGCCCACCGCCACCAGATCGGCAGGCACCGCGATCTCGCGCCAGGCGCTGGCGATGGCCAAAGCCACGGCGAGGTCCACCGCCGGCTCGCCCACCCGGGCGCCACCGGTGAGGTTGACGAACACGTCGCAGCCACCAAGGGGCAGGCGCAGCCGACGCGACAGCACCGCCAGGACCATCGCCACCCGGTTGGTATCGACGCCAGCTACGCGCCGGGCAGGCTGGGGATATTCGGTGGGATTGACCAGGGCCTGAACCTCGACCAGCAGACAGCGGTTGCCCTCGATCACGGGGCACACGCAGGATCCTGGCACGCTCGGGTCGCGGTCGCCCAGAAACATCCCGGTGGGATCCGCGACCTCGACCAGGCCGCAGGGCTCCATCCGAAAAAGGCCGATTTCGTTGGTCGCCCCGTAGCGATTTTTTACCGCGCGCAGCGTGCGCAGGTCGGCGTAGCGGTCGCCCTCGAAGGCGAGCACGGTGTCGACCAGGTGTTCAAGCAAGCGTGGACCGGCCAAGCTTCCGTCCTTGGTGACATGGCCGACCAGGACCAGGGCGGTGCCGCTGCGCTTGGCGGCCTCGACCAGGGCAGCAGCGCAGGCGCGCACTTGACTGGTGCCGCCGGCCTCGCCCTCGACCGTGTCCAGCCGCACCAGTTGGATCGAGTCCACCACCACCAGCCGATGGCTCCCGCTGCGCAGCGCCCCGCAGATGGCCTGGGCGTCATCGCTGGCGGTGAGCTGCAGCCGGCCGCCCGCAACCCCCAGCCGATGCAGGCGCGCGCGCACCTGGTCGGTGGACTCCTCGGCGGTGACGTACAATACCTCATGGTTCGCCGCCACCGCTCCAGCCACCTGGGCAAGCAGCGTACTCTTGCCGATGCCCGGCTCGCCGCCCAGCACCACTGCCGCACCGCGCGGCAAGCCACCACCCAGCACTCGGTCGAGTTCACCCAGCCCGGTGGGCCAGCGCTCGATGTGGCTGGCGTTGGCTGCCTCAAGCCCCTCCAGAACCAGCCCCTGGGCTGCAGCTGCCTGATGATCGGCGCGGGCGGCGATGCGCGCCTCGCCAGCGCTGATCTCGGTCACCGTATTCATCGCCCCGCATGCGGCGCAACGTCCGGCCCAGCGCGGAAAGGTGTCGCCGCAGGCGGAACAAGCAAATGCAGCAGGTTTCTTGGCCATGACCTCATTCTGGGGAAGTCCCTTGGACCGTCCAGGGCGCCGCCAGACTGCCGCCATGCCTGACTTCCGCATACGCCTCAATGATGTCGACGCCGCCGGGGTGGTGTTCGCCGCGCGGGTCTGCGCCATCGCCCATGAATGCTATGAGGACGACTTGGCCACTGCCGGGTTTGGTTTGGACCGGGTCCTGGCCGACGGACGTTACCTGCTTCCACTGACCCGGATCGAGGCGGATTTCCGCAAACCCCTGCGCCATGGCGACAGCATCACCGCCGACTACGCGGTGGAGGTCGCCGTGGACCGCTACGTGGTGCGCATCCGCCTCCGTCTACCTGGGGGTATCCTGGCTGCTGAGGTGGCACAGCACCACCGCTGTGTGAGCGCGTCGCGCACCTCCCTCGACCTGCCCACGTCGTTACGCGAGGCTCTCAGCCGGCTGCCGGCGGGCCCATCTGCCGCTCCATAAAAATCACCAGACGATCCGCCACCCCCTCGGCGGTGGGACCGCTGTCCTCACAGTGGGTGGCCACCGCGCGATAGAGCGGATCCCGCCGTGCCATGATGGCAGGCGCCTCCTCAGCCACCCCCGCCCCGGTCAGACTTGGTCGACCACCCTGAGCGTGACGCAGACGCTCCTGAACCACCGCTGCGGTTGCCCGCAGATAGACCACGCTGCCGCCGCGCTCCCGCAACAGGTCGCAGTTGCCCTGGCGCTCGACCACGCCTCCGCCGGTGGCCAGGACCAGTGGGGCCTCGCCAGCGAGCAGGGTGGCCAACACCGTGGCTTCAACCTCGCGGAACGCCGCCTCGCCAGCCCGGCGGAAGAAGGGGGCGATGGCCTCGCCCAAGCGCTCTTCGATGGCGTGATCAGCATCGACAAAGGGCCACGCCAACCGCGCCGCCACCAGGCGACCGACGGTGGATTTCCCGCAGGCGCGGTAGCCGATCAAAGTCAGTCGTTGCATGTTTCGCCACTATACGCAGCCCGCCCCGGGCGGAACCCTCACCCGCCCGGCCCGCGGCGGCAGAGGGTTGCCACCGGCGGCGGGTTCGCGTACGACCAAGGAGCATGGCCGATGTCCCACCAGCGGCGACCCCGCATCGCACCCGTACCACCCCCCGTCCCATGCTGGCGACCGGGTCGATGGTTGGCGGCCATGAGATCCTCGGCCTGCTCGGCCGTGGTGGCATGGGCGAAGTCTATCGCGCGCGCCAGGTATCAATGCAGCGCATCGTAGCGCTCAAAATCCTGGCCCCGACCCTGGCCCAGAAGGATCCCGCCTTCGCCCTGCGTTTTGTTGAAGAGGCCCGCGCCGCCGGCCGCTTCAACAATCCCAGCATTATCCACGTGCACGACGTGGACCGCTGCCCGGCGCCAGACAGCCTCGCTGCCCAGGGCATCACCCACCTCGACTATTTCTCGATGGAACTGGTCGAAGGCGAATCGGTCCAGGCCGTGATCGACCGCGACGGCCACTGCCCCGACCAACTCATCGCCCGGGTCATGCTGGGCATGGCCTCGGCCCTGAGTTACGCCGAACAGGAAGGAATCGTCCACCGGGATATCAAGCCCGACAACATCATGCTTGGGCATGATGGGACGGTGAAGCTCGCCGACCTCGGCTTGGCTCAACCGGTGGCCGACCAGTCGGCCCCGGTTGATCAAGAACGCGATGCGCAGGGCCGGGTCAAAGTCATGGGTACACCGCTCTACATGAGCCCGCAGCAGGCCCGCGGCCTGCCAGTGGATCATCGCAGCGACCAATACTCCCTGGGCGCTACCCTCTGGCACATGCTTGCCGGCAAACCCCCGTACCGCGGTGCCGACAATCGCGGCACCATGGTCATGCATGTCCGCGATCCGATCCCGGATCCCCGCGACAGGCGCGCCGATGCCCCACAATCCTGGTCGCTGCTGGCCATGCGCCTGATGGCTAAAGATCCGGCCCACCGCTTTGCCACCAGCAGTGAACTCAAGGATGCGGTCCGGGCTGCAGCCAAAGGCATCGCCCCAGACCGCGTGGATGCACCCCGACCCCCAGCGAAACCTATTCCCTGGGCGCTGATCGGCGTGATCTTCAGTGGACTGGGTGGACTTGGTCTGTTGCTGTGGATGCTGATAGGCACGCCCGCCACCCCCGAGTCTACGTCGTCCGTTGCTCCGCTGCCAGCGCCCGCACCGACGCCGGTCGAAGTGGCACCGTCACTGCCACCACCCCCCTTCCCGACGGCTCCATCTCCAGCGACCACCCCTGACGTTCCGGACGTGCCTATTCCCCCTTTGCCGCCGGCTCCAGGTGAGGCCTTGCCCCCCGTGGTCACCAGCCCCTGGCGCGACCTGGCAACAGAACTGGCTCCGCTTCGTGCCAAACTCGACTACCTCAAGATTCGCACGGTGATTGAAACCGCGCGCAGCAGTTTCCCTGCCGAGGACAAGACCCAGATTGATGCCCTCATCGACCTGGGCACTCTCGCCAGCACCGGGGAAAGTGCACTTCGCTCGTATTTTTTCACCGAACGGCCCACGATCATGCTTGATGGTGCTGAAGGTCGGCTCAGCCGGATGAGCCTCAGCGAGGTGATCTGGACCGATACCACCGGCACCGACCGCAAGATCGTGCGCGCCGAGGCCGACCTCGACTGGGCTGCCTTGCTCGACAAGGCCTTGACTGAACAGGGTGTCGAGCGGCCGGACGAGGTTCGGGCAGCATCCTTGTGGATGTGGCGCCAACCTGGCTGGACGGCTGCCACCGACCGCCTCGACCACGCTCCCTTGGCTCAGGCTCTGCGCAAACTTGAATAACTTTAAAAAACGCAGTCCGGAAGTCCGGAAGTCAGAGTTCCTTGCAATCTTTCGCTCGGTCACCTCGGAGGTGAACCGACACAGGGCTGCATCAGTCTTCGACCACCGGACTTCCGGACTGCTGCGTTTAGCCCGAAAAACGTGGTTGGTGTTTAGTGGTTGGTGATTGGGGACTGCATCGCAATGCGTTGTGATGGTGTTGTCCGGCACCGGATGGGTGATCCGCAGCGGCGCCGCAAGGTGCTGTCCCAAAACCACCAGAACCCAACCACCAACCACCAACTTCGACAGTCAGGTTTAGGATAACCCGCCAGGTCAGTGAAGCGAACGCACGACCTTCAGCCGAGCAGCGCCCGCTCGTAGGCATCCACGATCGGGCCGGGCGAAAACCGCTCGGCCTGGGTGCGGGCGGCCACGCGCATGGCGGCGTAACGCGGTGGGTCGAGCAACAGCCGTGCAGCGAGGGTCCCGAGACACGTGTCCGCATTTTCGGGGCAGAGGATACCGCTGACACCGTCCTCAACTACCTCCGGCAGGCCACCGCTGGCGTAGCCCAGGACCGGGCAGCCGCAGGCCATGGCTTCGAGCGCAGCGAGCCCAAACGATTCGCTCACGCTGGGCAACAGGAACAGGTCACTGGCCTGGAGGATCGGTTGCGGCTGCTGGCTGCCAAGGATGCGCAGGTCGTCGCGTACGCCCAACTCGCGAGCACGGGCCTCGGCCTTGGGCAGGTCGGGGCCGTCGCCCACCAGCGCCAGCACGGCGGGCATGTGCCGACGCAACACCGCAAAGGCGCCGACCACGTCCTCGACCCGTTTCACAGGGCGAAAATTCGAGACATGGCTGATCACCTTCCATCCGGCCGGGGCCAGGGCGGCGCGGGCACCCTGGCCGGGATCGACGGTGAAGCTGTCAAGTTCAACAAAGTTGGGGATGGCCACCACCTGGCCAGGCCCAGTGCCGAAATGG
>JBILDK010000012.1:0-17368 GCA_044352625.1 Planctomycetota bacterium | reverse complement strand
AGGGCGTCGAGCAACCGCGCCTGGTGGAGATCCTCGTCATCGATTGCTCCCTTCTGGTTCAGCGCACGGGTGGCAGCGGCGGCAGCGTCGAGCTGGGCCAGGGTGGCAGCGAAATCAGCGCGGTCGAGAGTGGTATTCTTCTTGGCGAAGAGCATGCCGAGGCGGGCCGACCAGAACGGCACCGCGGATTTGATCCAGGGCAGATCCAGGCCGAGCTGGGCAAGGCCGCCGATGCGCTGTTCGCCGTGGTCATCGGGTGCGATGGTTGGCAGGGCGGCACCCGCGAGCAGCGCGGCGAACCGATCCTTGCCCAGCACCGCCTCGTACCAGTGCGCCGCCATGGCATAGCGCTGGGGTGCCTCAGAGGGCTCGTCGAGGGCGTGAAAGGCGATTCGGTCAAGCCACAACTGAATGCCGGCCGCCATGCCGCGCAGGTCGGCATCGCCGGCCAGGGCCGCGGGGCCCTGTTCGACGAGAATGTCGGTGGCGACATTGACGAAATAAAGCGCGAGGTGCTGGGCGTTCATGACCTCTGGGCTGGTGTTCCAGAATTGCTGGTCGTAGCGCGGGCTGGCGATGTAACCAGCAAGACCATTAAGATTCTCGGTCGCCGGCTGCAGCGCGGTAAGGGCCAGGGCCTGGGCCGCACGTGCATGGCGACCGTGACGGCCGAGCACCCCCGCCAGCTCCATGCCGGCCTGGGCGATCCCGGCGCCCAGACGCTGGGCATTCGCGGGAATGCGGCTCTCGATCAGCTCCTTCGCCAGGGCATCGCTCTCGGCGTCCTGACCGGCGGCAAGTAGGTGGCCGAGCAACTCGATCTCCATCAACACCCGGCTGTCATCCTCCTTCGTCGCCGCCAGGGCCTTGCGGTGGTACTCGGCAGCGAGATCGAACTGCCCGGTAAAGCTATAAAGTCCGGCCAGTTCTCTATAGTTGGCGGTGTCCGAGTCGCCCGCCTCGATCATGCGCAGCATGGTGTGGATGCCGCGCTGATAGGTCTGGTACTGCCAATCGCGCTGCACCTCGATCATGGTCCGGCAATAGTCCGGTTCAGCGAAGATGCGCCAGCTCAGCCGCCAGGCGCCACGGGTGTTTTCCCCTGAGAAGCGCAGCAGCAGGCCAAGGCCATTAGGATCGAAGGCCGCATTTTTATCAAAGTGCAGATAGGCGGCGCGCAAGGCCTCGGGTAGGCTCTCATGGGCGAATTCCAAGGCGGGTCCGGTCTGCAGCACGAACACATGCCACTGCTGATCGCGCTGTCTTTCTGCCCAGGCGCAGGCGGCGTGGGCCGGCAGCTGGAGGACGATCGCGGTGCGCCCCTGACGTTCGGCAATGGCCTGGTATAGCTCCGAAAGATCATCGCAGTCGCCGCGCATCACTCCGCCAGCCGAGGTGCCCACGGTCTGATCGGCAGTCTGGTGAAGATCGCCCTTATCCTTGCGACTACCCACCAGCCGGGGAAGGCGGCTGTCAGGACTGTCATAGACATAGGTCAGCTGGTACTGTCCAAGCAGGTCCAAAACCGCGGCATCCGGCAGTCCGGCGGCCTCATCGCCGCGCAGCAGGTCGGCCGCCTCGCGCAGAAAGCGCGCTGATTCGCCGGCATCAGCCCGGGTTCCCGGGGCTTTGAGCAGTCCACGGGGCACGGCGAGTCCCACCACGTCGCCATCCATGCGCACCAGACAGACGTGCGGAGGGACCCAGTTGGCCACCTGGTCGTTGATCGAACGCCCCTTGCCAGACAGGGGGTAGATGGTGCGCCAGACGGCGCGATCGGCCTCCAGTCCGGCCCCCGCATTCCACGAGGCGATTGCGCTATTACCCTGGAAAAGGCGAGCGGCGGTCGGCTCGGCCTGGTCAGTTAGGGGATCGCTTCCGGCCGGGAGGTCGACCACCAGATGCAGGCGTGGCGGATCCGCACGGTAAAGTGGCGCTGGATGTTGGCGGACGTAGCGGGTCCGGGTCGGCGTGACCAGGGTCCAGCCGCCGCTGCCAAAGGCGTCCTTGACCTCGCACAGGCGCAGACCCTCACCGGCAAACGTCGCTACCGGGCGGAAGGCACTGGCGGCGGCTACCGTAGCCTTGAGCCGGCCGGCACTGCTCGCGGGCAGGAATTCATCAGCCCAGTTGTGCCGCACCAACTGACGCGCGAAGGACGGCTGGTACTCGTCCAGGGCCAGCTTGGCATCGGCTTCAACGAGCTTTTTGAGTAGTGTCTCGACCGCGGCCCGGCCGCGGGGATCAAGTCGGGTGTCGCCGAGGACGGCGAGCGCCTCCTGTACCGCGGTGCTTACCTCTGCGCGGTCAGAGTCGCGATCGGGAGCGTCCTCGATGACCTTGCGCGCAACGCCTTCGGGCAGCACGAGCAACGCGTCGCCACGCAGGTGCAGGCCGGTGAGCACCCCCTCGCGCAGGGTCAGTCCGCTGGCGACCACCTGGGCGGCCTGGGCCGCGGCGATAAGCGGAGTCAGGGCGCTGATGGCGTCGGTACGGCCATCCGCCACCAACCGGCGGTCCACCGCCAGATGACCGATGGCGGTCTGCACCAGCGGATTGCCGGTGCCTGGGTCCACCAGGGCGAAGGCGATGGCCGGTCCGGCGGGATCGCGCCACCACACCTGACCGTCGGTGAGCTCGATGCCGCTGGCGGCTGGCAGCCGTTTGAGCAGCTGTTCGGCACTGATCGTCGTGGTGTCGATCGCCGGGATGGCGCTGGCGGGATCGGCCACGGGGTCCATGCCCGACAGCGGACAGGCCAGACCGATCAAGATCAGGCCAGGCACGAGCAGGAGAGGGCGTCGGGGGAGCGGCATAAGACCTCAGTCGAACAGGACGCCAGCACCATCGGAACCTGTCGACGGTGTTCAACCGGACCCTCTCCGGGAATATACGGGCCTTCCCTGTGACGCGGCGTCCGGTAAGCTTTTCCCCCCTTCTGCTACGCCACATTGGAAAGCTCATGAGCGCCCAGCCCCCTGATCAGGTCGACCGTCGTTCCGACGTGCGCAATATCGCCATCATCGCCCACGTTGACCACGGCAAGACCACCCTGGTGGATGCGCTGCTCAAGCAGGGCGGGGCGTTCCACGCTAAGCAGGTGGTCGAAGACTGCGCGATGGACTCCAACGATCAGGAGCGCGAGCGCGGCATCACCATCCTCGCCAAGAACTGCTCGGTGCAGTTCGGCGACATCCGCGTCAACATCGTCGACACCCCAGGCCACGCCGACTTCGGCGGCGAGGTCGAGCGCGTGCTGCGCATGGCCGACGGCGCCCTGGTGCTGGTGGACGCCTTCGAGGGCTGTCTGCCCCAGACCCGGTTCGTGTTGCGCAAGGCGATCCAGAACGGCCTCAAGCTGATCCTGGTGGTAAACAAGATCGACAAGCCCAACTGCGACCCCGAGAGCGTTACCGACAAGGTCTTCGATCTCATGGTCGAACTTGGCGCCGAGGACTGGCAGCTCGACTTCCCGGTGGTGTTCGGTTCTGGCCGCATGGGTTACATGGAGCACACCCTGGAGGCCGCCCGTGGCCGCCTGACCAGCGGTGATGGCAACCTGAAGCCGCTCTTCGACCTCATCGTTAGCGCCATCCCCGGTCCGCCCATCAAGCTCAATGCGCCGCTTCAGCTCCAGGTCGCCAACATCGACCACAACGACTTCGTCGGGCGCATGGGCATTGGCCGCATTCACGCCGGCGTGATCAAGGCCGGGCAGCAGGTGAGCGTGATCAGCGGGCCTGACGGCGTGCCGCGCAAGGGCCGTGTCCTCCAGCTCCAGCGCTATGTCGGCATGGGCAAAGCCGAGGTCAAAGAGGCCAAGGCCGGGGACATCGTCATCGTCACCGGACTCGAACAGATCAGCATCAGCGATACCATCTGCGAGCTTGAGATCCCGCTGCCGTTGCCGCCGATCCCGATCGACGAGCCCACCATCAAGATGACCTTCGGGGTCAACACCAGTCCGATCACCGGCACCGAAGGCAAGCCGCTGCAGTCGCGCGACCTCAAGAACCGCCTGATCCGCGAGGCGCAGAAGAACGTCGCCATGCGCTGGGCCGAGACCGACGCGCCTGACGTGTTTGAAGTGTCCGGCCGCGGCGTGTTGCACCTCTCGGTGCTAATTGAGTCCATGCGTCGCGAAGGCAGCGAGTTGCAGGTCGGCCCGCCGCGGGTGATCTACAAGGAGGATGAGCACGGCAACCGCCTGGAGCCCCTGGAACTGGCGGTGGTGGACGTGCCCGAGGTCCATGCCAGCAAGGTCATGAACCTGATGCTGAGTCGTCGCGCTGAACTGATGGTGATGGAGTCCAAGGGACGCTTCCAGCATCTTGAGTTCTCGATCCCCTCGCGCGGATTGCTCGGCCTGCGCAACATCATGCTCTCCGCCACCCAGGGCGAAGGCATGCTCAATACCATGTTCCTCGAATATGGGCGTTATCGCGGCGACATCGAGAAGCGCGAGAATGGCGCGATCGTGTCCCAGTGTAATGGCATCGTGGTGGCCTTCGCCCTCTTCAATCTGCAGGACCGCGGCAAGTTCTTCGTCAATGTCAGCGAGCCGCTGTACGAAGGTCAGATCGTCGGCGAGAACGCCAAGGACAACGAGCTGATCGTCAACCTGACCAAGGAGAAGAAGCTCACCAATATCCGCTCATCGGGTGCGGATGAGGCGATTCGCATCACCCCGCCGCACAAGCACTCGCTGGAAGAGGCGCTGGAATACATCAAGGCCGACGAACTGGTCGAGGTCACGCCCACCAGCATCCGCCTGCGCAAACTCTGGCTGAGCGAAAACGACCGCAAGCGCATGGGCCGCGGGTAGGTCGCCGCTCACCGTGGCCCGGGGGCGGCGGGGCGCTCCCCCGCCACCGGGGCCGCCGGCGGCGGGGGGACCAGCGGCGCCTCGGCGGTGGGCTGGAGGTCCTGGAGCATGCGCTCCTGGGCGGTGTTGTGCGCCGGATCTGTGTTGCGCAGCATGACCTGCATAATGGTGCCCAGACCCTGGGTCAGGACCTGGTTCATGTCATCCGCCAGGGCGTTCAGGTCCTCAGGATCAGAGAGGTCGGCATTGGCCCACTTCTCTTTCATCGCTCCCTGCTTGCTCATCAGCGACATCAGATTGTTCATCAGCATCGCCTCGTGGCTGGGCTGGCTGCGGTTCGATTGGTAACCCACCGCTTTTTCCGCCTGTTCGCGCTGGTTTTGCCACTCCTGGTTGCGTGCTAATTCCGCCTGGTAGCTGCGCTTGGTCTCCTGAAAGGCCTGGTCCTGGGCGGCGATTTGGGCCTGAACTTTTTCAATCACCTTCCACGACCACCACGTTCCGGCGGCGGTCGTGAGGATGAAAAACCATACCCAGAACCATAGCCAGAAGCGGCGACGTTTGCGTTCGCTGACCTGGACGACAGCGAGCTGCTCGACAACGACTTGACGGATGAGGGCGAGATCACGTTCATCAAGGGCCATGATGACAGTGGATGCTGGCGAAGCTGAAGCGGAAGGCCCAGCTGGCCTTCCCTGAGCGGGTGTTCAGCGCACCGGCTTGAGCCACGCGTCGGACTTGAGGATGCGGCCGCTGGCGCGCGCCGCCACCGCCCGCGGCAGGCTGAGCTTGAAAACGCTGCCCGCCGAGGACGTGCGTTCGAGCCAGACCTTGCCGCCAAGCAAGCTGGCGATGCTGCCACAGATGTAGAGCCCCAGGCCGTTGCCTCCGGAGGCGCGAGTGTGATGGTCTTCGGCCTGCCAGAAGGCGTGGAAGATGTGCTCCCTGGCTTCGTCCGGTACCCCGCAGCCGGTGTCGGCGACAGTGAATACGACGCTGTCAGCCACGTGTTCAAGCCCGATCTCGATGCGGCCGGACTCGGTGAACTTGACCGCGTTGGAGAGCAGGTTGTCGAGCAGCTGGCGCAGGCGCTGGGCATCGGTCGACAGGCGGGTCGGCTCGCCGCGGGTGGGTAGGCGGCGCAGCTCCACTGCCTTCTCGGCAGCGCGCGGCGCCCACCACGCGCATGCGGTGTCCATGACCCGATCGGCGTCCACCGTACCCGGGCGAATCTCAATGGTGCGCGCCTCGATCTTGGCCAAGTCAACAATATCGCTGATGATCCGCTGCAGCGAGATGCTCGATTCGCTCACCAATTTGAGGTATTTCTGGCAGCGCTCGGCAACCTCGGTGGGCGCTGCCTCAACCTCCATCTGGAGCAATTCGCAAAAGCCGATGATGCCGGTGAGCGGAGTGCGCAGCTCGTGGCTGGTGATAGCCAGGAAAGCACTCTTGGCGCGGTTGGCGGATTCGGCCTCGCCTTTGGCCTGGATCAGCGCCTGGAGGTGCATCAATCGCCGGCTGTCATCGCGCGCGGCGAGCAGCAGTACCGTCTCGTTGGACAGCCGGTGCGGGCGGAGGCTGGCTTCGACCGGCAGTTCGCTGCCGTCCTGCCGGCGGTGCAGGGCGTTGTAACGCAATGGTCCGCCGGTGCGGGTGATGTCATCGCAACGCAGCCTGACCTCTTCGATGCTCTGCGAGCGGGGATCGTGGTATGATGGCGAACAGGGCCGTTCCAGGGCAGCTAGGTTGAGCCCCACCATGCCATTGCCGACAAAGCCACGCTCGCGCTCGGCGTGCTGGTTGGCGTAGCGGATGGTGCCGACGCGGTCGACAATCAGGAAGGCTTCGTGACTGTGGGCCAGGAAACTCGCCTGCTCGGCGAGCTGGGCGCGCAGGCGCAGGTCTGAACTGACATCCTGGACCAGCCACATGCGGCCCTGGGGCGCGGATTGGGCGGTGATTTCAAGCAGCCGGGAACCCACCACCACCACCACTTTGGCGCCTTCCGCAAGCTGCTCCAGATCAATGCCGGCAACGCCCAGGGCGTTGATCAGGGTGGGACGCAGGGCACCGACGAAGCACGCGGACCCAAGCAGCTCCTGGGCCAGGGCGTTGGCATACACCAGTCGGTCGGCGGAATCAAACGCGCATACCCCCATCGGCACCAGGTCAGCGAGGTCGGCGAGCTGAGGAACGGTGTGGAGCCGGACGTGGTTCATGCAGGCATTCAGAGTGAGGCCACCTCGGGCGCCTGTTCTCGGCGCAGTGTCGCGGCCACTTCCTCGGCAGCCTGCCGAATCTCGCGACGGATGAAAGCCCGGATCCCAGTGAGTTCGCCCAGGGCCCCTGGATTTGCGACCACCTCGACCGCCACCAGGCCGAGTATGCGCTGCCGAACCTGGTGGTCCGCGAGCTGGTGAAGGACCGCCTCCCGATCCGGATTGGTGGATGCAACCTGCGGCTGGGCAAGCCGAGTTTCAAGCGCAGTGAGGCGTTGGATCAGCGGGTCGAGGTCGAGAGCCTGTGGACTGGCAAGGCGGGTCGACGCTGATGGCGGGGCCGTCGCGGTGGCGGTGGAAGGCAGATTGTCGTCCTCCACAGGTGACGACATGACCCCTGAGTTGGCAACCTTGCTGGTGCCACCGGCGGACAATTCGGCGGCGATCTGGGCAATGATGTCGTCAGCAGAGGCGTCAACGGGCAGGTCGGTCGCTTCCGTGGCGCGATGTACGCTGGACGTATCCATCTCGACTGGCGGTTGACTGGTGTCGACTGCCGGCCGGTCAGGCTTTGACAACGGTAGCCGCCGGGTGGTCGAGGAGTCGGAAAAATCCTCGCTGCCATTGACGTCAGTCCCGGGCTGTCCGACTGAGGCGCCGGTCAGGACCTTGATCTGTCCGGTCTGAGATAGCACATCGAGATCGGCATCGGTGCCGGGTGTGGTAGCGGCAGCAGCAGCGGCGGCGGCGGCGGCTGTCGCTGCTGCCTGGTTTTCGTCGGTGGGCAGCGCTTCCGTTTCGGGGAAGAGCACATCACGGGTGGTGCGCCGGACCACATTCGCCGCAGGCATGCGGTTGAGGGCAGCGGTCATGATATTCTCGGCCACTACCCGGGTGCCTTGCTCAAAGCGTTTCTGGATTACGCCCAGGAAGCGCTCCTGAGAAAGCTGGTTTTGCTGCACGAACTCGGTCAAGGCTGCTTCAAGACGGGTGAAGACCGCCGTGGATGGCGCCCCTGTCGTGCCCGGCTTGTGTCCCGCCAGGGCCGATTGCACATCATTGATGGTGACCCAGCCGCGCTCGGCCGCAATGCGCTCGATCTGCCAGTCGAGGTCCTTGCGGATGCCCTCCGCCATCTGGTCGAGATCGGCACGCAGCGGCAGATCGCCAATGGCCCGGCGCACTTCCCCGCCAATGGCCTCGGCGATCAGGGCAGGCAGGCCGGCCTGGGCGGCGGCGAAGCGTTCTCCTAGGTCAGTCACCGCCTGGGCGGTCGCGTCGATCAGGGTTTCGGTGGCGCGTTGCTCGACCTCAGCCGTCGTCGAACGTTGGGCAGCATTGAGCGCAGCAAGTGCCTCCTGAATCGCGGCGAGTTGGCTGGCGCTGGCGGCAACCCGTTGCTCAAGCTCATTGCGCAGGACCGCCGACTGGGCGGCCATGGCGCTGTCGAGTCGGGCGATGATGCGCTCTTCCAACTGCGGGTCAGTCGGAGCGCGGGCCTCCAGTCCGGCTTGGGCCGCGTGGGCAATCTCGGAATCGACGGGGTGTTTTTCCGGCACCGCGAGCCGGCCACTGGTGGGGCGCGCATGACGGTCGGTACGGACCTTCTCGGGCGGGCGCGAGGTCCCCGGTGGGCTGCCACCGCGTTCCGCCAGGAGTCGGGCGCGTTCCAAGATGTCGTTGCACGTGGCCAAGGCACTGACGGAATCACCTTCGATCAGTCGTTCGCGAGCCTCACGCAGGGGGCCGATCAGACCCCCTGCCTCAAGCACTCCGGCTTCAAGCAGGGCCACTATACGGCGGTCTGCCACATCCAGGAGGTCCTGCGCCGAGCGCATCGCAGCATCATCCATGACGGCAGCCTCCAGCGGTCCACACGGGACCCTCAGGCAGTATCGGCGCTGGCGGGGATCGACTTAACCCAGCTCCGGGCGCCGCCTAGCTCCGTCGTCGAGTGGCCTCGGCGCGCAACTGGGCGCGCCACGCGGCGACGCCCGCATGGTCACCGGCAACCAGGGCCGCCGGCACCTCCCGGTCGCGGAATACCCGGGGCCGGGTGTAGCAGGGATGGTCGAGGGTGGCACCGTCGCTGAAGCTGTCCTCGATCGCGCTGGCAGCATTGCCTAATACGCCGGGGACGAGCCGGGTCACCGCATCGACCAGTACCAGTGCCGCCATTTCGCCGCCGCTAAGCACATAGTCCCCGAGGGAAAACGGCTCCGGCTGGTAGAGGTCGAGGATACGCTGGTCGATGCCCTCGTAATGACCGCAGAGCACGATGAGCGACTCGGCGCAGGACAGTTCGCGCACCCAGGGCTGGTCAAGGCGACGGCCCTGGGGGCTGGTGACGAGCAGCCGGGCGCGGGGTTCGCGGCTGGCGAGCCAGTCAAGGGCTCCGGCGATCGGCGGTGCGGCCATGACCATGCCCGGTCCACCACCATAGGGCCGATCATCGGTCTTCTTGTGCCGCCCCTCGGCCCAGCGCCGGGGATCCACCAGCTCGACGCTGACCAGGCCCCGGCGCCGGGCGCGGCCGACAATGCTGTGCTCAAGCCCAGAACGGCACAGCTCGGGCAGGATGGTGACGAGGTGGAAACGTGGCACGGGCCGAATCATCAGGCGCGTGGGATGGAGGGGAAGTCACGGCATCGGTGGTCGCCTGCCGCTTGCGCATCCCTCATTCCTGAGGCTAATAGAACTATGGCCGACGACCTTCTCTCGCAGCGCGAACTAAACCAACTCATGGCGCATGCCCGGGTCGAGCGCCAAGAAGGCCAGACCTCGTTTCGCATGCGCCTAGAATTTCGCCACGGCAGCCTGTTTCTGGTGATCGAGGGCAAGATCATCATGCCCATCATCCCCGACGACTTCGTCGATACGTTCAACCAACTGGTGGAACGTGGCGGCGGCAACGGTGTGGCCATCGATCTGCATGGCTGCGACTATCTCTCGTCTGGCGCCATCAGCTTCATCGTCAATGTGTTCCATGAGGCGATCAATCGCGGCCACCAGGTAGTTATCGTTCAGCCGCCCGAGAAAATCCGCAAGTTGATCGACATCCTTGGGCTTAACCATTGCTTCCTCATGGTCGAGGACGAGGTCACCGCCGTCGCCTATCTCAAGGCGCAGCGCGCCGCACGCGACAGCTGATCAGCTGCAGGCGAGGGCAATGATCCGCCCGACAAGGACCTGTAACAGGGCCTGTCGATCAGCCTGGATCTCGATCCGTTCCCCCACCAGTGCCTGCACCGCCCCATCCAGGCTGTTGGCCACCACCAGTGCGGCGCCGGTGCGTGTGCGCAAGGCCTGCGCGCTGGCGATGACCGTGGCCGCGGCCTCATACTTGAAGCCCACCAGCGGTCCGGTGTGGCCCCAGCCGCGCAGCTGGTCGATGACCTTGCTGGCGGGGCGCAGGCGGATCACCAGGGCGTCGGCGCCTGAGGGGACCTTGGCGCCGGGAGTGTAGGCGGTGGTCGCTCCGTCGCGTTCAGCTTCGACCTGGTCCACGGTGTAGTCGTTGATCGCAGCACTCATCACCAGCACGCCGCCAGGATGGAGCGCGAGCCAGGCGCGCAGGGCCGCCTCCAGGTCCTCACGGCTGTCATAGCGCAGCGCGTCGGCGGTTGGTTCCGCGAGCGTGCCGAGCAGCAGGTCGACACCGATTCCAGCCGGGCGCAGGCGCGAGGCCAAAGCGCAGGCGGTGGCTCCGCTGGCGCGCACGCTGAGAAAGCGCACCGCATCCACAGCTAGGCGCGGGGCACCGCCAACCACCAGCGCGCGTCGGCTCACCACGTGAATTCGAGGGTGAAATAGGCCACGGTGTCTTCGCCCCCGTCGAGCTGGCGTGCCAGGCCGAGGCCGGGGGCGAATTGGAGGTACCAGATCTCAACATCGGCGCGCACTTCACCTCCTGCCGAACGGTACCAGGTGCCCGCACCGCCGGGCCGGTCGTTGCTGGCCTTGGCGCCATCGCAAAAGCCCTCAAGCACCAGCTGGCGGAAAGCGAACGGCGTGGTCGAGGCACCACTGAACGGACGAAACAGCGGCATGCGGTAGGCGGTGGTCCAGCCCAGGAGGTGCTCACCCTGGGCCATCAGGGTGGGGTAGCCCCGCGGCAGGTCGAGGCCGCTGTTGCCGCCCACCTGGAAACGCTGTTGCAGCCAGGTGCCCTCCAGATCGCTCCAGCCGACCACGCCACCCACCACCAGCTGATGCCCCGCCTTGGGCCACACGCTGAACACCCAGGAGCCGCCCAGCTGGGCGCTACGTCCGGTAAGGTCACCGTCGGCCCCGCTCTGGCGCAGGGCAAGGGTGATGCGCGGGCCGTCTTCGCGAGTGTAGCTGGTGGGGAAGATGGTGCTGCTGGCGTAACCCACCACCACCTCTGCGTAACGTTCCTGGCCATCGAAAACCGGCAACGAGCGTGGGTTGAAGGGCGCGTAGCGCTCGACCGCGCGCTCCACCGCCTGATGGTTGGCGAGGCCCACAGCAACATAGCCGAAGACGCGACGTCGCGTGCCCGCCAGCCCCTGGCCGATCCGCAGCTCGCCGGCGGTGACGTTCTCGGTGTAGTCATACAGCCGACCGTAACGGTCGACCACCTGGTCTTCGTAGGTGCGCTCATCGCGCCAGCCCACTGCCTGGGCCTGGACCCAGCCGCCCGTGGTGGTGGCAGCGAGGGTTCCCACCAGGGTGCTCTCGTTGGGGCCTGCGCCGACCGCGCCGACCACGCTGTGGGTGTGCAGCGGATCGCTGAGAATGCCGACCACACCGTAGCCGCCACGCGCGGTGACCGCAGTGGTCGGAGTCCAGAACAGCGGTCGCAGCTCGGCCCAGCCGTGATAGTCCTCTGCCGGACCGGCGGCGGCCGGGGCCTCCTCCGGCAGCGGCGACGGGATCTTGGGATCGGTCGCGGTCGCGACCGCTGGCGCGGGGGCCACTAGCCGGGCTGGCCAGGCCAGGTCGAGAGCGGGAGTCGCTGCCGGCCACGTACCCGGTTCGGCGGAGATGATCCCGAGCTGCGGCCCGTGGCGGTCGAGGTCGAGCAGCGCCAAGCGGGTGCCATCCGGGCTGGGTACGCAGGCGGTTACCGCGCCGAGGGTGTTGGTCACCGGAATCAGCCGGCCCGGTTCAGCGACCCGCACCTGGAAGGCGTTGGCCACGCCGCGATGGTCGGCGCACAGGTACAGCGCGCTGCCGTCGGCGCTCCAGGCGGGATGCATGATGCGGCCGCGCACACTGGCGATAACCGTGCGGTTGGCTGGCTCGGCGAGCGGAGCGAGCACCAAGCGCGAACCCTGGTCGTCCACCTCGACCCAGGCCAGTTCGTCGTGCCCCGGGCGGAAGGC
Source organism: Planctomycetota bacterium (assembly GCA_044352625.1). Classification (GTDB taxonomy): domain Bacteria; phylum Planctomycetota; class UBA11346; order UBA11346; family UBA11346; genus JAKLKR01. The sequence goes on along the minus strand of JBILDK010000012.1, from coordinate 4,973 downwards.
CGGCGACCAGGCACGGCCCTGGGTGGGAAAAACGGTCCACGCCGACTGCTCGGCCGCGACGGTGCAGAGCGTCAGTTCCTGCCTCCCGGCGGGGAGCAGATGCACGGCGGCGACCTGATGGCCATTGCCCTGCACCCGCGCATCTGGTTGCAGGTAGCGGCGCCCGTCGAGCACCCGCACGCGGCCGCTGCGCTCGACCAGCACCACGCGGCTGCGCACCGACACCAGGATCTCGTTGGCGTCATGGAAGCCGCCGGACAGCGCCACCGGCGAGAGCGGCGTCGAAACATCGGCATAGACCAGCGCACCGTCGGCCACGCTGCGTACCTCGCTCGCCCGGCTTATCGACAGCCAGGTGCGCTCGCGCGTGCCGTCAGCAGCGAAGCGCGTTAGGCGGTCGGCTCCCCAGGGATCGACCCAGGCGGCGACGAGCCTGCCATCCGCTCCCCAGGCTGGTGGGCCGACCACGGTATCCGGCGGATTGAGTCGCGTGGCGGAAGTCACCGGCTGCTGACGCAATACCGTGATGTGAGCGTCCTGTTCCGCCTGGAGGTCGACCACCATGCGCCGGATCAGCGTGGTGTGCGGACTGCCCAAAGTCCCTTCCGCGCCACCATCGAAGCAGAACGCCCACTGCCGCGCCTGATCGTCGGTGATCCGCCACACCGAGGCCTGACTGCCATATGCGGCCTCCAGCCAGCGGGTGTAGGCAAGCCCGTAGAGGTACGGCCGCGTCCCGAACGGCCAGGTCGGAGTGCTCGGGCGCCACGCGGAGACGTCGGGGATGGCGCGATCCGCCGCATCCAGACGCCACATGGCGTGGGTCAGGCTGTCGCGGCCGCGCCCCGCCCAGGGTGAGGCGGCATCGGCATAGACCGTCTCAACCCACTGTGCCTGGCCCTCCTGCCAGAAGCTTGGCATGGTCACATGCGCCGGCGCTGACAGGTAGGCCATGACCATGCTGAACGGCTCGGTGGGCATGATGCGCCCGAACACGCTTTCGAGCACGGCGCGAAACCCGTGATTGCGGTCGTTGGCCAGGTGGTGGGTGAACTCGTGGACCAGCGTGCGTTCAAGATAGGCGTCGCCGCTGAACAGCTGCGACCGTGGCGGGGCCGGGGCCAGCCAGACCGCAATCACCCGGTCGGGCACGGTGCTCGAATAGCCGTTGTGGTCATCGAAGTTGTCGTCGAACAGCAGCGTCAGGCGCGACGGCTCGACTCCGGCATCGGCGGCAAGATGGACGTACAGCTGTTCGGCCCGCGCCACCAGCGGGCGGAGTTGCTCAGCCTGGCCCTTGGGCACGAACGCACGCAAGTGCGGCGTCTCGACCACCAGTACCTCAGTTCCGGGCAGCACCAGCGGCTCGACGCCGTTGTCGGCCGCACCCAACAGGGCGAGTCCGAGCAAGGCAAGGACGACCGGACGCGTGTACGAGCGGACGACCATGTGGTTGTTCACACCCCAAAAAACCAGCACAGCGCCCTTACCAGGATCGGGCGGTTGGCCAGCGCCCCGACGGTATTCAGCCGGCGGTGCTCCAGGATCTTGGGCAACCACGTGCGGCGGAACCACAGCACCAGGGTCAACATCAGTCCGGCGAAGATCGGGGCGGCGACCAGGCCGAACAGGGTCAGCCCAAGGTAGCCGGTGTGGCCCCATAGGCTGAAATGAAGCAGCGGGATGTCAGCGCTCGCCCGGGCCAGCGGCTCGCACCAGCCGCCGATCACGGTGGCCGGGCCCATCAGCGCCTTGGCCAACAGGGCCCCGATGCCCAGGAACAGAAAAAACGAGGCGAGGTGCAGATTGATCACCAGGGCCACGAACAGCAGGCCGACGCCGAGCGGCGAGGGCGCGTACCCGTGTGTGACCGGCCACACCGGCAGGAAACCGACCAGCGTGCCAAGGAATACGCCCAGTCCGATCTGCCACGGTGCAGCTTGCGACACCATGGCGCGGACGAGGTTGCGCAGGAGCTTGTAGAGAAGGTACATGGCTTACTTCCCCAGCAGGCCTTTGAGCTTGTTCATGCCGTCCTTCACCTGCGGATTCTTCTCTGCCTGCTTGTTCAGTTCCTCGCTGGCCTTCTGCATCGCGGCGTCCTTGGCGGCGTCCTTTACCGCGTCGGCACTGAGCGCGTTCTTCATCAGTTCATCCAGTCCAGTGTCGGTGATGGCGGGGGCAAACAGCTTGCCGCCGAGCTTCACCGGCCATTCCACCGGCCGGCCCTTGAGGGCGTTGATCACCTGGGCGGCCTTCTGCACGTCACCGCCAGCAGCGGGTGTGGGCGCCAGTTTCAGTCCGCTGATGGTCGAGGTCAGCCCTGCGTTCAGGTCCCAGCCGGTCCAGGTCGAGGCGTAGGTCACGGCGGCGGTGCCGCTGGCGCCATAGGCGGCGAAACCTCCGCCACCCAGGGCGGGATGGGTGAGGGTCTCTAGCGGGACCGCCGGCACGCGCAATTCCAGACTGCCCGTGTCATCGGCCTTGCGCACCAGGTCGAAGGTCGCCGCGCCGGCCCCGGCGGTGGTGGCGTTGCCTTTCAACGTCATCACTTCGCCCACGTCCTGGCGCGAGCACACGTTGCTGCCATCGAGGGCAAAAGCGCTGACGTCGAACGGCGTGGCGTCCGGCAGGCTGAAGCCGGTGCCCGAGACCTTCAGGGTGCGGATGACCACGCGCGGAATGCGGCGGTCGGGATGCGGCGTCGGCTTGTAGCGCGTGGCTGCTGGCCATTCCATATCCGGTTCGGATTCCTGCACCGGCGGCGTGGTCGGCGGCTCGGGCTGACCCGGCTCGGGCTTGCTCGCCTGGCGTTCCTCGGCCCACTTTTTGAACCGCTCCATGCCTTGTTCGTAGTACTTTTTCCAGTCCAGCTGGCTGCCAGGCAGGCCGCCGGGTTCGTTGGGTTTGTCCGCGCCTGATGTTCCCGGCTCGGTGGACTCGCCAGGAATGCGGCCATCAGGCCCGCGCCGCAGGGTGCCCTGCATGCCCTCAGCGGCGAGCTCGTGGATGATCACGTCGCCAAAACGGAGGCTGTCGAGCACCGCCAGCTCCGCGTTCACCCGCGTCATGGTGAACATGTCGTTGGCCTGGCCCATCTGACGCAGCTTAACGTTGTCCGCTGCGACCGTGGCCCCGAACACGCTGACCGTGAGCGTGGTCTCGGGGGCCAGCTCCCAGCCTTGGCCGGCGAGGGCACTGATGATGCGCGTGCGCACCCAGTGGTTGGCGAACAGCGGCAGGGCGACGAAGGTCGCCATGATCACCACCAGGATGAGGATGAAACCCCACCAGCGGATGAGGCCTGGTTTTTTCGCCGGTACTTCGGCATTGACCGGATCCGTACTCATGCGTCCACCAATTCGGGTACGGGGTTGGCTGCACCGCAGCGCGGGCAATCCATGTTGTCTCCGGCGGTGCGGTGGGCTATGGACATCCAGCCGGCGCAGGCGTGGCAGGGGATGGCCTCGGGCGGATCATCGACGCCGCGCCGGCGCGTTAGGGCGGCAGCGTCCTCGGCACCCTCGAGGATGATGGCTGCTTCGGCCTCGGCATCAGCCAGGCTGCCGGAATGGAACGTTAAGCGTGCTTTACCAGCCTTGATGATGTCGTTTTCGGCCAGAGTGCGGCGGCCGCTGGTCTCCAGCTTCTCTGCCCCGACCCACACCCCATTGGAACTACCCAGGTCCTCGACCGCCCACTGTTCGGTACTGCCGTTGGCGATACGGATCAAGGCGACATGCTCACGAGACACCGAGGTGTGCTTGATCGGCAGGTCGCTGGCAGAAGCCCGGCCGACCACGATGCGTTCCTTGTCGAGCGCGGTACGGGAGTACCCTTCCGTGCCCTTGATGCGGATGGTGACGAAGGCCATGGCTCCCCCTGGATGGCCTGGGATAGCCCAGTCCCCTCCCCGCGCAAGGAAACGAGGACATTCAATGCAGCAGATCACCACCCCCTCCGCCATGCGTGCGTTCAGCCGAAAGACCCGAGCCGCCGGCAGTCGCATCGCCTTTGTGCCCACCATGGGCGCGCTGCACGAGGGCCACCTCAGCCTCGTGCGCCAAGCCAAAGAAGCCTGCGACGTTGTGGTGGCCTCAATTTACGTCAATCCCACCCAGTTCGACAATGCCGACGATCTCGCGACCTATCCGCAGACGCTCGCCGCCGATCTTGCGCTGCTCGCGGCCGAGGGGGTCGCCGCGGTGTACCTGCCGACCAACGCGGTGATGTACCCCGACGGTTACTGCACCTTCGTCGAGGTGGTGGGCCCACTCACCGACAAGCTGTGCGCGGTAGCCCGGCCCGGGCACTTCCGTGGCGTGGCCACGGTGGTGACCAAGCTGTTCAACGCGGTAGAGCCCGACGTGGCGGTATTCGGCGAGAAGGACCTCCAGCAGGTCCTGATCATCAACCGCCTGGCCAAGGACCTGGATCTCACGGTCGAGGTCCAGGTGGCGCCCACGCTGCGCGACCCGGACGGCCTGGCCATGTCCAGCCGCAACCGCCGCCTGACCCCGGCGATGCGCGAAAAGGCCCTGGGCCTGCCGCGCGGCCTTGAGCTCGCCCGCCGCTCCTACCTCGCCGGCGAGCATCAGAGCATGAAGCTGATCGAACTGGTCGCCAACGAACTGCTGGTCCATGACGGGGTCGATCTCGACTACTGCGACGTGGTCAGCCTCCAGGGCTTCGCCGAGGTCGAGCACGCCGACGACCACTGCACCCTCGCCGCCGCCGTATTCGTTGATGGCGTACGTCTGATCGACCACGTCCTGCTCACCGGCCCGGCGATCGCGGTCGAGGCCGACGGCTGATGACCCACCGGAGCGCAGCCTTCAGCCCACATCGGACGTGCGAGGCAGTTAGCCTTCTGAGGCATTACTGGCGCAGATGCGCCAGTTCGGCAAAGCCATCCAGGGCTGATTGCACATCGTCGATAATGGCGCGAGCGATACCGGCCGGATCGGTGCCAG
>JBILDK010000196.1:0-5607 GCA_044352625.1 Planctomycetota bacterium | reverse complement strand
AGCCGCGGCATCGGCCACCGATGGGGACCCGGTGTGGCCGCGCAGGTCCCGCGCGATGGAGACCATGAGGTCGTCGATCCGCTGGTTGTCCCACCGCCACTGCCAGAAGGCGGGCGAGGGCATGCCGCTGGCGTACCCATTGAGACGATCCAGCTGCAGGAAGTCGTACCGCATCATCCAGGCCCCGGCGTCCTCCTCACGAGCGACGGTCACCGGCTTGGGCATGGCGGGAACGGTCTGCGGCAACGCCACCGTGTGGAATCCACCGGTGATCACCACCACCTGACCGCTGACCTCGGCCAGCATCCGCTCAATCTCCGCCCGCATGCCGGCTTCACGGACCAGGTTCCCCTCGGCAATGATCTCCTCCGGCGTATGCGCCAGACGGCAGGCGGTGCACCAGGCCAGGACACCATGGAAGAAGTCCTCGGCGGACCGCTGCCGGCCGTCGGTCTCGAACCATCCATCCCACAGGTCGTCGGGATCGCGCGCCCCGGCCCGTCGGCAGGCCTGCACGAGCCACGATCCCTGCCGGAGCGACGTCTCCCGCTGCAGACTGCGGGGGCGATCAGCATCCACCGCCGTCTGCTTGCTCAGCCGTTCGGTATGGACCATCTCCGGCCAGGTGAGATCGATGAACCGAACCTGGGCGCCGACGGCGTGCCCGGCCTGGACCGCCACCAGTTCAGGCGAGTACGCGCAGAGCGGATAATAGGCGGCTGCGCGACGCGGTGGCCCGTCCCCGCTCCGATCGGTGTAGGTGGTGAAGACCGCGACCGGAGGCGACATGGCCGGATCGACCAGATGCCTGAGCAGCGGAGTCGCATCACGGGGGCCCTCGATGAGGACCGCGGATGGACGCAGCCGTCGGATGACGGCGTCGGCATGATGGGCGCAGGCCGGGCTGTGGTGCCTGATGGGCAGCCACACGATGCGCTGCGTCAGGTCCGGCCGAGGTGCCGCCCGCAGGATGTCTGCGGCATGCGTGGTCACGCAGACTTGCCCTGGAACCGTCCGAGCGCCGCAGTCGCTGACGTGTGGAATTCAGCCCAGGTGCCGGCGCGCTCCTTGGCACGTCGCGCCGTGACGGCCCCGAGATACTGCCGGAGCTTCTGGATGTCGTCGCTGCTGTCCTTGAGGACGGCGCCCGGGAGGTGGCGGCCGACATCGCCGGCGGTGAGCTTTTTTTCGCCGTAGTACCAGGCGTCGAGGCTGGCAGCGAAGCCCACCGAGACGGCCTCGGCGGTCGACATCACGGCGGCCGGCTTCTCGACCGAGATGCCTTCCGGCGTGCTCCCGGTACGCAGATCCTGGAAGGCTGTCACCAGCAGTTCGACGATATCGCGGTTGACCTTGGCCGGGGCGGCAGCACCGGCGAGCAGGCGCTCGACCTCGTTGTGCACCAACTCGACCTCATCAGCGAGATCGGCGATTGGGTGCACCGTCTCGAAGTTGAAGCGGCGCTTGAGCGCGCTCGACATCTCGTGGACACCGCGATCGCGCAGGTTGGCCGTGGCGATGACGTTGAAACCAGGCTTGGCGAACAGCACCCGTTGCTCGCCAGGCAACTCGGGGATCGTCATCATCTTCTCGGACAGGATGCTCACCAGGGTGTCCTGCACCTCCGGGGCGCAGCGGGTGACCTCCTCAAAGCGGACCAGGGACCCGGCGGTCATGGCGGTGTAGATCGGTGACGGGACGAGGGCGCGTGGCGTCGGCCCCTCGGCCAGCAGCAGGGCGTAGTTCCACGAATAGCGGATCTGGTCCTCGGTGGTGGCGGCCGTGCCCTGGACCACGTTGAGCGACGTTCCGGAGATGGCGGCACCGAGGAGTTCAGACAGCAGGCTCTTGGCCGTGCCCGGCTCGCCCACGAGCAGCAGAGCCCGGTTGCCGGCCAGCCCGATCACCGCCCGTTCGACCAGCCGGTCATCGCCGTGGTATTTCCGGGTAATGGCGATCTTCCCCTTCTTGCCGTCCTTGGTGAAGGGCTGCTTCTCGCCATCGCTGCCAGTGATGAACGTGACGACCTGGCGCGGGCTGAGGTGCCAGCCGGCCGGGCGCGCGTCATCGCCCATGGCGGTGAGGGCGGCCAGTTCGGCGGCATGCAGGAATTCGGCAGGTTGGCGGAGTACAGGGTCCATAGTGGGTGCACGGTCCTTGAAGGCTGGGCAGGGGGTGTGAGCGAGTGCAATGCTTGGCGACTAGGAACCGAGTTCCGCCCGCCATTGCTGGGAAGGGGCGCCGAGCGCGGCAGCGCCATGGTAGTCGTTCCAGCATTCCGAGAGCAGCACCGGTGGCAGACTGGCCAGGGGGATCTCGGTGTTGTCATCGCCTGTGCGGTGAAAGGTCAGTCGGCCGAGGCCAACCTGCTCGTCGCGCTCGGGCATCGCCATGCCCGAGAAACTGATCTCGCTGTACAGGTCGAGCCCACCCCAGGCGCGTCGCCACACCGAGAAAGCTGGCCCATCCTCGATCGGACCGCGGCCGTAGCCTGCGCCCATCATGAAGCTGCGCAGGGCTGGATAGGCCATACCCCAACCGAGGCGGTCTGCGATCACGGTGCCGGCCGCATCGCCCTCGGGCAGTACGCAGGGTGCGCGCCCGAACTGGTCGAACAGCGGTTCGATCTCATGATCGGCGAGGTGGCCGGACCAAGCGGCGCGCCCAGCAGCGTCGCAATCGAGGGCATGCGCGAGGCGGATGGTCGCCATCGGCGGCAAAGCAACCGTGGCTTCTTCAGAGTCGACCAGGCTGCCATCGGCGTCCGGCCGGAAGGCGATCTGCCCATTGCTGAGCCACACCAGTCGTTGGCACAGCCGGGTGAGGATGGGATGCCCGAGCAGGAATTCGCGCCACGCCGCAACTGGCCATGTGCGTCGGCGGCACATCGCCTCGTAGAGCCGCAGGCGCTGTTGGGGGATGATCCCCTTGAGTTCTGTCTTGAGGTCCTTCCAGGCGACTGCCACCGCCGCGCGTTCCTTGTCGCTGCCGCCCGTGGTCGGCACGGCCTTCAGACGCTTACCGTGACTGTCGAGCAGCTCCGGCTTGAGTTCGCTGCCGAGGCGCAAGGTCAGCGTCGCTGTGCCGAATGGCAGGACCAGCGCACCCCGCTGGTCGAACCCGGCATCCGGCACGCAGCGGTCCGCCAGCTCGTCGACCGTCCAGCCGCGGCGCGTGGCGAGATCGGCCATCGCCGCCTCGGCCTCTTCGCGGATGGTGCGTGTGCGGAAGCGGCGAGCGATCGCCAGAACCTCGTTGATAGCGCGCGAATCAGTGACCCAGCTGAGCATGCGCACCAGCGCGCGGCACTGTCCGGCGCGGTAGCCGTACCACTGCTTGATGTAGCTGATCGCGATTGCCACCACCGCACCATCGGCGCAGGCGCCGACCACTGCGAGACAGCCCTTCGACGCCATTGCCGAGCCCGTGGGCATCTGCAGTTCGCGCAGCGCCTGCTCATATGCCCGCTGCTCGCTCACCTGCATGAGGGGAGCCATGATCCTGGCCTGCTGGCGGGCATCCTGTTCCATCTTTTGCAGGATTGCCGGATCCGTCTCCCGCGTGAGATCCTGGTCCATCCAGGCCGTGAGCAGCCAGATAGCGAATGTCGCGGCGCCCTGCGGTTCCAGCATGGCCGCATAGCGCATCAGCAGCGGTGTCGGTTCGGCCTTCCCAAGGCGCACCGCCTGCACCACCCACCAGCGCGGGATCACGGCATCAAGATCGACGGCCGCGTCACGCCAGCGCAAGGCCGGGAGCTGGTCCAGCGGCAGCCAAGCGATGGCCTCAGGGACGCCCTTGGCAAGCCCGGCAAACGCTTCGCTCACCAAGGCCGAGCGATCCATGAATCGGTCGGCAGAGATGCCGAGCGTCTCCAGCGCCAGCATCAGCGCCGCGCGCGGGGCATCTGATTTCTCCTGCGCCAGGCTCGCGGTCAGCACGGCGGCGCAGCCGTCGGGGGCAGCCCGGCCGAGCTGCCGGACCCAGTCGGCCGCCGCCAGGCGCACTGCTTGCTGGCGGTCGCGTAACGCGACGAGCAGACGTGCGACGAAGTCGGCTTCCCGCGCAAGCACTGGTCGGACCGCATCGCGCAATTCGGCAACCGTCCCGAAGGCAACCCGCCAGGCGAGCGGCAGTACAGTCGCGGGCAGGGGATCCCAGCCGGTGAACAGCCGCAGGGTATTGCTGCGTCGATGGCTGGTGTCCCAGCTGCTGAGGACGATCCTGGCGGGACGGAATCCCAGAGCTTCCTCCAGCACGTCGGGATGGGTGGCGCAAGCCTCACGGATCAAGGCCTGCGGAGCGTTCTGGAAGGTGTGCGGCCAGCTTGTCAGTATGCTACCTAGGGACTCCCACACCGGCAGCGTCGCGACCGGCCCGGAAAGCCGGTGGGATAGCTCGGCGGTGAACAGAGCAGCCGGTAACACGTTAGCCGCAGGTCGTGCGCTGGCCGCGCCCGGTTGCTCCGACAGGCGCGCGCATATCTCGCCCAACACCCGACGGTCGGCAGTACCGACCTGCGGATCCGCCATCCAGGCGGCAAGCAGCTCCTGTCCCCACGGCGAACGGCCGAGCCATAGTTCAGCGGCAGAGCGAAATTTCTTGGCTGATGAAGTCGCCCAGGTGCGCAGGCTTGCAGCGCACAACCGCGGATCGCATCCGGCAGAGGCCAGTAGCGCAGCGACATTCGCGGCACTTGCCGCGGGCGCGGCGCCGATGAGCACATCGATGGCAGGGGCATCCTCCGCCTGCAGGTCGCTTAAGCCGATCTTGAGCGGCACACTCAGGCTGGTGTAACCGCCGCCAGCCTCACCGATGGCGATGCTCAGCGTCTGATGCTGGGTAATGTGGGCAGCCACCCGCCGCAGCCACCCGGTGGGATCCTCCCCCGCTGCCTGCAGTGCCCGGTGGATGGTGAGCATGCCAACCGGTACCGTGTCGCCTTCGCGTGTCTGATTGCATTCGTAGAGTAACATCTCGAGCCAATCGTGGATGCCTTCGCCCCGCTCCGGCAGTTCCATGCACGAGGCCGCGACCTGGATGCGTCCGAACCGCGGCAGCATCGCGGGGTGCCTGGACAGGTGCCCCCACAGCGCCAAGCGCTCAGGTGCCGTTCTCCTAAAGAACAGACGCAGGCCGAGGGCACTGCCCACAGGTGCCGCCGCCTGTAGGCGCTGCGGCAGGTCGGTCGGCGATCCGTTGATGGTGAAGGAGACGGCATCGTCGAGCAATGTGGGACCAAGCCGTGCCAGATCCGCGCGCAGCACATCAGCGAGAGCGCTATCAAGCAAGGAACCCCTCGCTCCATCAGTCATGCTGGATCCCCTTCACGCATGTGGAAACCGAAATCAAGCGATGTCGAGGCTAGAGTGCGTTTGCCATCTGCCAATCCTCTCGTTTTATCAACGTACCAGTGGGCTTGCTTCCACCCTCAGGTATTGCCAACCATGGTCATGCGGGTAATCCGTTGAGACGTACTAGCCGCTTCCACGGGGAAAGCACATGTTCGATCTCGACGCCTTCTGCGCCTCGCTGACTGCCCCCAAATACGGCGGCTTCCCGCCATTGCTCGCGACGCGGATCCGGGCCTGGGCAGTCAGCGGCAAG
>JBILDK010000195.1:0-5608 GCA_044352625.1 Planctomycetota bacterium | reverse complement strand
CTATGCTTTCCAATGACCTTTCTGATCCCTCTCTCCTATCTTGCCGGCGCGGTGTACGCGGTGGCGGTTCTCCTCCTCGCGCTCTATGGCTTGCACAGCCTATGGTTGCTGGCCCTATTCCTGCGCCACCGCAAGGTCAACAAGGCCATTGAGGAGGCCGAATTGGCGATTCCGTTGCCGGCCGACCTGCCGCACGTGCTGATTCAACTGCCCGTGTTCAATGAACGTGACGTGATCACGCGCCTGCTCGAGGCCATCGGCCGGATCGACTGGCCCAAGGACCGTTTGACCATCCAGTTGCTCGACGATTCCACCGATGATTCGGTCGAGATCGGTCGCGCTGCCTGCGCCCGCCTTGCTGCGCAGGGCTTCGCCATCAGCAGCATTCACCGCATTGATCGCCGCGGGTTCAAGGCCGGGGCGCTCGAAAATGGCATGAAACAGTGTGATGCTCCGTTCATCGCCATCTTTGACGCAGACTTCGTTCCCGAACCGGACTTCCTCAAGCGGGCCATTCGCCCGCTGCTGACTGATCCGGGCTTGGCCCTGGTCCAGGGCCGCTGGGAACATCTCAACCGCAACGACAACATTTTGACCTCGGCCCAGTCCCTGGGCATCGATGGGCACTTCGCCATCGAACAGGGCGCACGCGCCTGGTCCGGACTGGCAATGAACTTCAATGGCACCTGCGGGCTGTGGCGCCGGCAGGCGATCATCGAGGGCGGCGGCTGGGAACACGACACCCTGACCGAGGACATGGACCTCAGCTACCGCGCCCAGCTCAACGGCTGGCACTGCACCTACCGTCTCGGACTCGCGGTGCCCGGGGAGGTCCCCGCCGACATCGCCGCCTGGCGCAGTCAGCAATTCCGCTGGGCCAAGGGCTCGGTGCAAACCGCGCTCAAGCTGCTGCCGCGGGTGTGGCGTTCTGCCTGGAGCCTTCACAACAAGGTTGGCGCGACGCTGCATATGACGCACTATTTCGTGCATCCACTCATTCTTATCAGCCTATTTGCCGCCCCCTTCGCCCTGATGCTGGTGGAACGCACCCCGACCTGGGTGCTGATGTGCGGCTTCGGCTGCTTCCTGATCGGCGCCTCGGCCCCCATCGCCACCTACATCGCAAGTCAGTTCGTGCTCTACCAATGGAAGGGTCTGCGCAATCTGCGCCAACTGCCCATCCTTGCCGCCATCGGCACCGGTATCGCCGTGTCCAACGCCATGGCGGTGTGGCAGGCGCTCATTGGCAAAGAGAGTCCCTTCGTGCGCACGCCCAAGGCTGGCGGCACCACCGCGATCAAGAAGGTCGTCGGCAGCTACAAGGCGCGCGGCGCCAGTGGCATGGCCGAACTGTTTTGCGCCGGCTGGGCAGCCCTCACCGTGGCCCTCGGCCTGACCTCCAGCCATACCTGGATCACTCCCCTGCTGATACTTTACTTTTCAGGGTTTCTGTGGATGGCGGTGCTGTCGATTGCGGATCGCTACGCTGGCGCCAGCGCCGAACGTCCGTCGCCCTGGCCGCTACTCGTCCCCGCGGGTGCGGCCCTGATTGCCGGGGCCTTCTGGACCGCCGGACAGCCTGCCCCCTGGTCATTGCACAACGGCAGCATTCTATTTGGCGCCGCTGCCATGGCTGCAGCCTACGGCGTGGGCCTGCTCGCCGTGCGCCAGCGCCCAGGCAACCGCGGCACCCTGCTGTGGATCGTGCTGGTTGCGGTCGTGGCCCGCCTGGCGTTATGGCCCATGGTCGCCAGCCCCGACACCTACCGCGCCGTGGTCGAGGGCCGTCAGGCCGCCGCCGGCATCAACCCGTACCTGCACGCCCCAGCCGATCTGGCCAGTGCCCCGGTCAACGCCGCCCTGCCCACCTTGACCCTCGCCGCCCTCGAGGACCCTGACCTGGCCTCGACCAATGGCCCGGTCACGGTGGCCTATGCGCGCCTGATGTCCGCCTTCAGCTCCGACCCTCGCCTGTTCAAGGGCGTGGGTCTGCTGCTGGAGCTGGTGGTATCAGGCATGCTCCTCACCGTGCTGGTGCGCACCGGGCAGGCCCCGGGCACGATCCTGCTCGCCGCGTGGAATCCGCTGCCGATCATGTTCATCGCTGGCGGTGGCCGACCTGAGGTGGCGGGCATGGCCCTGCTTGCCATCGGACTGTATCTGCTTGCCGGTTCCCATCAGCGCCGGGGCACCGCTGCCATTGCCCTGGCCGCCGCCGCGACCCCCGCCGCCGCCACCACGCTGCTCCCGGCGCTGCTCGGCGAACGCCTGCGGCTGTGGGTGCTGGCCGGCGCCGTGCTGGTTGCCACATGGCTGCCGTTTAGCGATGCCGGCACCACATTGCTCCGCACCCTGGCGGAATCAGCTAGTCGTGGGGGCGTGCTGCCACCATTGGTGCACAGCCTGCTTGCACCGTTGGTCCCGGCCGCCCAGCTTGGCCTCGCCGTGGCTTTGGTGCTGGCCTGCGTGCTGGTGGCGGGACTGTGGCTGATTCTGGCCCGAACCCGGCGCGGCGCTGTCACCGCCCTCCCGAGCCAGGCGCTCTTGGTGCTGGTGGTGGGCTTGGCCTGTATGCCCGGCCTGCAACCCTGGCACCTGCTACCGGTGGCCATGCTGTTGCCCTTCGCTCCCTCGGCGGGTCTCGCCTTGTGGACCGTGGTGGCCCCCTGCGCCCCACTCATCGCCGATCCCGCCTGGGCAGCCCTGATCGTCCACATCCCCCCTCTTGCCCTGGCTACCTGCGAAGGCCTAACCGGCTTCGACTTCTCGCGCTTCTCGCGTCGTGTCCCAGCGACCGCATGAATGCATGAACCGTCAGGCGGGGACTCCGTTTACCCCTGGGCATGGCTGCCGCGCTTCTCCTCCCCTCTGACCCACCGCGCCGGGAATTCATCGTCATGAGCGATCCCGACGTGGTCATCATGACCCGGGTCCGGGACGGGGCCCAGTCTGCAATGGACGATCTGGTGGAGCGCTTCCAGCACGAACTGGTAGGTTTTTTCTATCATCTCGCCTGGGACCAGACCGTGGCGGAGGAATTGGCCCAGGATGTGTTCGTCAACATCTGGCGCAGCCGCGAACGCTGGGTTCCGACCGCCAAGGTGCGGACCTGGATGTACCGCATCGCACACAATCTGTGGATCGACCACCTGCGGCGGCAGAAACGCCACCTATCGATCGATGCCGATCTCGATGGCGAGGGTGGATGGCACCTGGCCGATGTATTGCCCGCCACCATCAGGGACCATGCCGATGTAGACCGCGATCGCACCATTCGCGACCGCGTGCAGCAAGCCCTGGGCGACCTCCCCGATGGCCAACGCGAAGTCTTCGTCATGGCCAACGATCTGGGTATGCGTTACCAGGAAATCGGTGCCATCCTCGGCATACCCGAAGGCACCGTGAAGAGTCGCATGCACCATGCCGTCCGCTCCCTGCGTGACGATCTTGCGGATCTGGTCGAGGAGGACACCTGACCATGGCTGGCACCGACCCCCTGCTTCGCGCCCTCGCTGACGGCGATCCGGCCTGTCCCGATGGCGCCGCCCTGACCCGCCTCGGCCGTTTGGTGCGCGCCCAGGTCCCAGTCGCCCAGACCGACCTGCGTTCGCGCCTGCACCAACGACTGGCCTTTGTCACCCCCATAAGTTCCGATGAAGAGGGCGCCACGATTGACGCCCATTACCAGGGTCACACCAGCGACACCCACCTCGCCCGACTTGACGCCCTGACCGCTCTGCCATTACCCCGTCCGGTGGACCTGCGCGCCAAAGTCCGAGCCCGGATCACCGGTACTGCGCGGCTGACTGTGATTGATCCTGCCGCTGCCCAACGCCGCCGCCTGATCAGCCTCGTGGTGGTGGCCCACCTTGCTGCGGCCCTGGTGTTTGCGGTGATCCGCTTCGGCACGTCGGGCGACCTGCTCGCCCCGGTGGCCGAGCATACGACCATGGGCGCCCCCGGCGTGACGACCCTGCCCACCGACCTGCCCGCGCGTTGGAGCGATCTGCGCCAAAGCCACGGCGACCTCTACCGCCTGCGTCGTAGCGCAGACCTACGCGCCGCTGCCCGCCAAGCCTGGGGCACCGCCCGTTCTGCCGGTGATGTCGGCGCCGCCCTGCGTTGGCTGGTGCTCCAGACCGGTACCGACGGCCGCATCGGCCCGGCCATAGACGATCCCGACCGCGCCGCCGCGACTCAGGGTCTGGCGATTCTTGCGCTGCTTGGCGAAGGCTTCGGTGATTCTGCTCGGGTCGCGGCCGCGCGCCATGCCTGCACCTGGCTCGCCACCCAGGGGACGCCGCGTTCCACCGCCGCCCAGGGCATTGCCACCCTCGCCTTGGTTGAAGGCGGATTGCTGCTAAGCGATCCGGGGCTGTGCGCAGTCGCCAATGCCCGTTTGGCCGACACCGCTCCGCTCGCGGCCCAGGGCGCGTTCACCTTGCTGGCGGTCGAATCCGCCTGGCAGGGCGGCCTCGACGTGCCCCCGCGCCTGCTCGAACAGACCCGTCGCACCCTGGCCCGCACTCTGCCCGCGGCGGATGACCATGATCTCGCCAAGCTCGGCCTCGCCGCCCTCGGGCGCACCATCAATGGGCACCTTGGGGCCAGCACCATCGGCCTGGCCGGGCGGCTGGCAGAGGCCGCCCCGACAGTAGATGCCACGGGCACTACCGATCCCCTCGCCTGGTTGCCGGCGACCCTGGCTCTACGCGATCTCGGCGGCGCCGCCTGGACCACGTGGGCCGAACGTCTACAAAATGCCACCGAGCCGACTTTCACCCGCGCTGGCGGCCTAGCCTGGGTCGAAGCCACCCGCGTGCGCCACGCCCACGCCGCTGGCGGCGAGGTCTTCGCCACTGCCGCTACGGTACTTAATTTGCAAGCAGCCTACCGCTACCTGCCGGTGGCCACCACGCGCTAAACTGCCCATGGTCAGTGACCGGCCTTTTCGTCCTTCTCCATCTGATCCCCCACGTTCACCGCGGCTCCGGTCACGTTCACCGGGGTCAGACCCGACTCCCAGTCCTCGGGCCAGGGCTTCTTCGACGGCGGGGTGCCAAAGGCTATGGGCGCGATGTCGGAGGCCGGGCCATCGAGCTGGAGCGTGACGATGGTGTCCACCGGCTGGCGGTGGGCGATGGGGACGGTGATCCGGAGCGACGTTGCATCCTGCTCGACCCGCACATCGCCGCCGGTCAGCAGCGAACTGGCCACCACCCGCCGACCCAGGGCGGGCAGCACGAGGGTCTCGTCCGGCCAGCGCAGGACATGCAGGTACACCGTGCTGCCGCGGTGGGTGCTGGCGAGCTCCTGGGAGGTCCGGTACGGTCCGCCACGGGTGGCGTAGATCGACTCGCCATGCCGGCTGAGCCAGGCTCCCAGGTATTCGAGAATGGCGCGCTGCTCGGGGGCGATCTCACCGTCGGGCGTGGGTCCCACGTTCAGCAGCATGTTCCCGCCTCCGCCCACCACGCTGATGAGCATCCGCAGGCAGGTCTCCGGCGACTTCACCCCGTCCCGCTTGCCACCCCAAGACCACTGGTGATGCGCCGAGACCGTCATGCAGGATTCCCACGGACGGCTGTTGTCGAAGGAGCCGATGTTC
>JBILDK010000193.1:0-5615 GCA_044352625.1 Planctomycetota bacterium | reverse complement strand
GCGGTCAGACGGCAGCGGGTGATGCCCGAGCTGACCTGCACGACCTCGGCCATGCCTTTCTCGATCTGGCGACCCTGATGATAGGTGAAGACCTGGAAGAGCTGACCGGGCTTGACGCCTTCACGGTCGCCGATGTCGATAATGACCTGATCGTTGTCGGCCTGGAGTACATTGGCATCCGGCTCGATATCGGCCAGCCACTTGAGCTGCAGTTCGAGCAGTTCACGGATCTTGTCTTCGAGCTGGGCAATGCGCGTGGCCCGGGTGCCATACTCGTCACGTTGAATCTTTTCGGCCTTGTCCTTGGCCGTGGCGAGTCCGTCAGCCTTGCGCGCCAGTTCATCGCGATCACGGGTGAAAGCGGCCTCCTGGTCGCTGATGCGCTTGAGGATGACGTTCAGCTCATCCTGTCGCTTGCGGATCGCCTCGTCCAGGGTGGGGAAACGCTGACGACCATCGCTCTCAGCCTCGGCTTTGGCGGCGTCAAGGCGCTTGGCCGAGGCGGCGATGAGATCGACAGTGACCTTCGAACGGCTGTCCTTGAGCTTCTGCTTGGTGCCGAGAATCTCGGCCTCCTGCTGCTCGGGCAAAGCGATGCCGCCAAGCAGGCCTTTGTCAGGGCTATAGTACACGCGATGCACGTTGAGCTCCCAGTCGATCTTATCGAGCTCGCGGAGGCGCAGGGTTACGCGTTCTTGCGAGGCCTTCATCTG
Source organism: Planctomycetota bacterium (assembly GCA_044352625.1). Lineage (GTDB taxonomy): Bacteria > Planctomycetota > UBA11346 > UBA11346 > UBA11346 > JAKLKR01. The sequence continues at coordinate 4,902 of JBILDK010000193.1, read as the reverse complement.
GTTGACCAGCTGGTCGTGCTCCTTGCGCAGGGCCGGGATGGGCTTGATCGAGCCGCCGGATTCGTGGAAGGGTTTGATCGACGAGGTTTTCATGACCGTGAGTAGGGTGAAAACCACGGTGAAGAACGCGAGGAGGATCAGGGCATAGAGCGAGACGGGGTTCAGGCGCATGGCGACCTCACTTTCCTGCCGCTGATTCGACGATCAGACGGAACTGTTCCTGGTCGATCACGGGGATGCCGAGGGCGCTGGCCGCGGTCATGGCGGCGAGGGCGTCATCGCCCACCACCACGGCCGCAATGCCCGCCTCGACTCTATTGCTGATCTTGCCGCCCTGGCTTTCCAGGGCACGCATCACCGTCCCGCGAGGGACGAGATTGAAATCGCCGACCAGAGCGAAGGTCGCGCCGCTACGACAGCGGTCGAGGAGGAAGTCCCAGGTCATGCGGTCGGGCACCTGGCCCGCTTGCACGAAGTCGAGGAGCTGGTCCTCGCTAATGATGTTGATGCCGAGCTTGGTGGCGAGTTCGATGTCCTTGTCGCTGTTCGCGCCGGCCACCAAGTAATCGGTGTCCACGGTGAGCGTGCTGTCGACCCGGGCGCCGGACTGGGCCACGAAGCGGCCGATCTCGTAGGGGCTGAAACGGGTGAATTCTCCGCGCACGGCGAAGCCACGCTGGCGTTCCGGATCATAGACCGGATTGTGCAGCAGATCGCCGGCAATGAAGGGGTCGTTGAGGTCGGCTTCGGTGCCGACGCGGCAGGTCGAAATGCGCTCTTCGACCGCGACCACCTGGATCTGGCCCTTGAGGATGTTGCGGCCTCCGCGCCGGGTGTAGACGGTGAATTTCATGCCCTTGTGGGCGTTGTGCTGGAAGCCCCGGTCGATGACCACGAAGCCGTCGGTGGCGGCGCTGGCCAGAATGGTGCCATCCGGGGTGAGGTCACGGTTGGCGCTGTCGATCTGCGAGGTGAGCTGGCGCACACGGGCTTCTAGCTCGCTGACCCGTAGGTCGAGGGCGAAGTTCTCGCTGCGGCTTTTTTTGCGGAAGATCTCCAGCGCCTGTGACTGGCTTTCGACATCCGTGCGCAGGACCCGGCGGCGTTCGTCGTTGTCGCGTTGGCTGGCGAAGAGGCGTTCCTCCTCCTTGCCAACCTCGGCACGGCGTTCAGGCGCCTCTTTCATCAGGTCGGTGTAGGTGGCGATCTCCTTGCGCATGGCGTCTTCAGTGGCCTTGGTCGCCGCGCCATTCAGGGTCACCAGGCGTTCGATATCACCACGGTTGGTGGCCTCGAAGTCGGCCAGCACAGGCAGTTTTTCACGACGGCGGGCGATCTCCTGATCGAGTTCTAGGATGCGAGTGTCGAGCGCTCCAGCGGCGGAACGCAGGTTGGGCACGGCTGCGTTGAACAGGCTGTGCTGCTCTTCAAGGGCGGCCAGTTCGCCATGGCGGTAGAGGAACAGCCCCAGCGTCGCGGTCAAAGCGAGGCTGAAAATGACCAGGAGTCCCGACATCCAGCTCGGCGTGTGATAATGGGTGTCCATGGCGGTCCCTGGAGAAAAGGGCGGCAACGGGAAGCCGGCGGGTCTGCCGGTGCCCGGGTTAAGGGAGGTCACGTTAGAAATGCCGACCGCCAGCTCAATTCCACCGTGGCGTATCCGGGTTCGCTGTGTGTGAAGCGGGCAAGGTCTCCGATTCACCTTGGTAAGCACGGCTGCGAGAACAGGCAGTTGATTGATTATCGGGCGACATGGCTGCATCATGCACGCGAATTAGGCGAGGTGAGATCGGGAGATGTACCATGTGGTAGGGCCTAGAGCCTGATTTTACTATCACTTAAGACGATTTCGAGTGAATTGGTGCGGCGCGTGCAAGGGGGTGGAGACGATTCAACCCCTCCACCCAGGAGTGATGTCCATGGTGCGCTCCCTTCTTCCTTTCCTCGCCGTCCTGGCCCTAGGCCTGACCGCGACTTCCGCCTGGGCTGAAGAGCCAGCTGCTGCCACCCCTGGTGCGGCAACAGAAGCTCCAGCTGCGGCAGAACCGATCACCCTTGAATCGCTGGCTGCCAAGCTGGCGGAGGTCGAGGTCCAGGCCAAGACGGCGGCGGACTCGACCGCCCAGGTCACGTTCAATGCCGGTGACAACGCCTGGATGCTGGTCTGCACCATCCTGGTGCTGCTCATGACCCTACCCGGTCTGGCCCTCTTCTATGGCGGTCTGGTCCGCTCCAAGAACGTGCTCAGCACCATGATGCAGTCCTTCGGGCTGGCGGCGATCGTTTCGGTGATCTGGTGTATCTGCGGCTATTCGCTGGCCTTCGGCGGGGATGGCAAGTTCATCGGTTCGCTTACCCAGTGGGCCTTCCTGACGGATGTCATCTGGAAGGACGGCGCCATCGTCCAGGCGGTGAACGGGGATTATGCGATGAGCATCCCTCATGGCACCTTCATGCTCTTCCAGATGATGTTTGCGATCATCACTCCGGCCCTGATCTGCGGTGCCTACGCCGAACGCATTAAGTTCTCGGGTATGGTGGTATTCAGCGTCCTGTGGCTGTTCGTCGTCTACATCCCCATGGCGCACATGGTGTGGGGCAAGGGCGGGCTGTTCAACTGGGGCTTCGGCGCCACCACCTGGGCGGCGTTCGACTTCGCCGGTGGCACGGTGGTGCACATCTCCTCGGGCATCGCTGCGCTGATGGCAGCCCTGGTCCTGGGTAAGCGCAAGGTCACCGAGACCGAGGCCATGCGGCCGCACAACCTGACCCTGAGCTTCATCGGTGCCTGTCTGCTGTGGGTTGGCTGGTTCGGCTTCAACGCTGGTTCGGCGCTCAATGCCAGCGGACTCGCTACCCTGGCCTTTGCCAACACCCACTTCGCCACGGCTGCCGCCGCCATCACGTGGCCCCTGGCTGAATGGATCATCCGCGGCAAGCCCACCGTGCTGGGTGCGATCTCGGGTGCGGTTGCTGGTCTCGTGGCGATCACCCCGGCGGCGGGCTTCGTCAGCCCCGGTGCGGCCCTGATCATCGGTGCGGTTGCGGGCGTGATTTGCTACGCGGCCTGTTCATACCTGAAGAGCGCACTCAAGTACGACGACGCGCTTGACGCCTTCGGTATCCACGGCATCGGCGGCATCTGGGGCGCCATCGCCACCGGGTTGTTCTTCGCGGTGGACGCCAATCCGAACGTGGCGGGTCTCAACCAGGACCTCTACGCGGCGATCAAGGATGGCAGCCACAACGTCCTGTTCGGCCAGATCAAGGCTGTCGTCATCACCATCGCCTTCAGCGCGGTGGCCTCGACGGTGATCCTGCTGGTGGTCAAGTACACCGTCGGCCTGCGCGTGGATGCCGACCAGGAGAGCGAAGGCCTCGACCTCAGCCAGCACGGCGAGGAAGGCTATCACAAGCTCGTCTGACCCAGTTCAGCCGCGGCCGGGCGCCCCCTGGCCCTGCCGCGGCCCGCCATACGCTCCCCTCCAATCAACACTCTCACATCCCAGGATACCCATCCCATGAAGATGATCGAAGCCATCATCCAGCCCAGCAAGCTGGAGGCCGTCAAGGAAGCCCTCAACGAAATCGAAGTGGTCCGCATGACCATCAGCGACGTGCAGGGCTTCGGCCGCCAGAAGGGCCACACCGAGATCTACCGCGGCCACGAGTATACCGTGAACCTGCTGCGCAAGGTCAAGGTCCAGATCGCCGTGAACAATGAATTCGTCGAGCCGACCGTGGCCGCCATCATCAAGGCCGGGCGCACCGGCGAAGAGGGCAAGGTCGGTGACGGCAAGATTTTCATCATCCCGCTTGAGGACTGCATCCGCATCCGCACGGGTGAACGCGGCAGCGAAGCCATCTGAGGCCCGGCATCAACATCTGGGAGTGACGCTACGGTCACTCCCAGATGTTTGCAGCTTGCTTCCTGTGACAGCACTACCCGGGGGATTGCCCTAGGCTGAACTGTATAATACCGCAACACTTCTCCACGAGACGGGCCGTTGCCCGCCTCATCCTGGGGCCTAGCCTCCCCGCCCCAACCCACCCGGCCGACCCTCGGCCACTGATCCGGAACCAGCTCCATGAGCGTCGAAAAAGCCCTTCAGCTCGCCAAGGACCACGGTGCCAAGTACGTCGACATCATGTTCGGCGACATGTTCGGCACCCTCCAGCACTTCACCATCGTCGCCCGCCGGCTCGAAGCGAGCCTGTTCGAGGACGGCCTGCCCTTCGATGGCAGCTCGATCCGCGGCTGGCAGGGCATCGAGAAGTCGGACATGTGCATCAAGCCCGATGCCGCCACCGCCTTCATCGACCCATTCCGTGAGCAGCCCACGATCTGCTTCATCGGCGACATCTACGACCCGCGCACCGGCCAGCGCTACGGCCGCGATCCGCGCAGCGTGGCCCACAAGGCCCTCGCCTACCTCAAGCAGTGCGGCATCGGCGACCAGGCCTTCTTCGGCCCCGAGCCCGAATTCTTCATCTTCGATTCGATCCGCTACCAGAGCGAGCCCAACGCGGCCTTCTACTACATAGACTCGGAAGAGGCCCCCTGGAACATGGGCGCCGACACCGGCTTGAACCTGGGCAACAAGATCCGCCACAAGCAGGGCTACTTCCCCGCCACGCCCGCCGATCTGCTCATGGATCTGCGCAGCGAGATCACCACCAACATGATGACCATGGGGATGGAAGTCGACCTCCACCACCACGAGGTCGCCAGCCCCGGCCAGTGTGAGATCGGCATCAAGTTCGGCACCGCGGTCACCGCGGGCGACCTGGTCCACATGTACAAGTACGCGGTCAAGAACACCTGCTTCCAGCACGGCAAGACGGCGACGTTCATGCCCAAGCCGATGTTCGGTGACAATGGCAGCGGCTGCCACCACCACA
>JBILDK010000194.1:0-5615 GCA_044352625.1 Planctomycetota bacterium | reverse complement strand
TTGATCCCGAACGGTTGCGCCGCCACGGCAGCACGCTTGACGAGGTTGCCGGCCGGCTCGCCTCCGCCGGCATCAGTGTGCCAGCGGGTCGGCTGAGCCTGGCGGATGGCGACCGCCTGCTGCGGGCCGATCTGCGCTACCGCTCGCGTGAGGAGGTTCTTGCGGTACCGGTTCGTGTCGATGGCGAAGGCCGCTGGCTGCGCGTCGGCGACCTCGTCGATCCGGCGGCAACCCGCATCGAGGCCCAGAATGGATCAGTCATCATCACCACCGATGGACGTGATTCGATCGCCTGCAAGGTGCTCAAACGCAACGATGCTGATGCCCGCGCGGTGAAGGAACGGGTGATGGCCGAGACGGCAGCCTTCCTCGCCAGTCATCCCGGGGTGCCGGTGCAGGCAGTGCCGACGCTCGATTCCACCACCGCGATCGACGACGCCATTGGCGTGCTCAACAGCAATCTGCTGCAGGGCATGGCCTTGGTACTGATCATCCTCACCGTGTTCATCGGTGTGCGCGCCGCCACCATTACGCTGTCGGGCATGGCCCTGTCGTTTCTTGGTTGCCTCGTCTACTTCTGGGCTACGGGCTCGTCGATCAACGAACTCAGCCTGCTTGGCTTCGTCATTGTGGTCGGCGTTCTGGTCGATGACGCCGTGGTGGTCATCGACAACATCACCCAACACCGGGAGCGAGGCGAACCGCTCGAACAGGCCCTGGTCGAGGGCACCGCCGAGGTCTTCTGGCCGGTGATCAGTTCGGTCGCCACGACCATCGCCGCATTTTTACCGTTGCTGCTCATGACCGGCGCGGTCGGTGACTTCTTCTCGCTCATCCCGGTGGCGGTGGCGGTAGCCCTGGCCATTAGCGTGTTCGAGGCGGTGCTCATGGTGCCACTGCACGTGCGGGACCTCGACCACCTGCTCGGTCCGCCCAAGCTGCATGCCGTAGCGAGCGAGGGTATGGGACACCTCGGAGCCACGGGCCTGATCGGCTGGCTGGCGCGTCAATATGACCGCGTGCTGACCACCAGCCTGCGCCTGCCGTGGCTCACGGTGGGTGGCACGGTGCTCTTATTTTTGCTCGCAGCCGGCGTACTGGTGCAGTCGGCGGTTGCTCCAGGGAAGGGCTGGAAACCACTGGTGAAACTAGAGTTTTTCCCCTCGGATCCGCAGGTGGCGCAAATCACCATCACCGCACCGACCGGGACGCCGCTGGCCGAAACCGACCGCATCGTACGCCAGATCGCCAGTGACCTGCATGCCCGCGGACCAGGCGAAGTTGCCAGCGCCTCGGGCTTCGCCGGCTTGCAGGTGGACACCACCTACAAACCACAATGGGGCAACCAATACGGCATGATCCAGGTCGAGTTGGCCGGGCGCGGAGCGCGCACGCACGACGATCCCTTGGGTTGGATCGCGGCCCGGGCCGAGGAATTGCGCACCACGTGGGCCGAACGGGGCGTACGCGTGCACATGGAGGCCCAACAGGGTGGCCCGCCGACCGGCAAGCCGATCAATGTGCGGCTGTCTGGCCTAGATGACGCCGCCGTGCGCCGGGCGACCGAGGCCGCACTGGCCTGGATGCAAGGCGCGGCTGTGCCGGGCGGTCAGCTCGCCGGGGCGGTGGACATCGCCAGCGACATCGGTCGTACCGAGGCGGTGCTCGCGCTCGAACCCGACCGCGACCGCAGCGCCGCTCGCGGCATCCCCGAGGCCCAAGCCCTGGCTCTGGCCGGCGCGGTGGTCGAGGGCGCCTATGGCGGGGACCTGCGACGCAGCGACGACGATGTGCCGGTGCGGGTGAAGCTCGCCAGCAATGATCTCGCGGTCCTCGCTGAAACTCCCTTACGCCAACTGCCCGACGGCAGCATCCTGCGCTGGAGCGACATTGGCACGGTCCGACCAACCCAAGAGGCGGCAGCGCTCATCCGGCGCGACTTCGTGCGCACCATCACCATTATCGGAAGCCTGCGTCCGGATGCGACGATCAACGCATTCTCGGCCACATCCGCGGTCGACGACTGGTGGAAGATCAACGGCGCCGCCCATCCCGGAGTCAGCATCGCCTTCGGTGGCGAGGCCGAATCGACTGGTCGCAGTTACGCTTCGCTGGCCATGTCGTTCATGGTCGCCATATTCTTGATATACACCATCCTGGCAATGCAATTCCACAGTTATCTGCAACCCTTGCTGATCATGTCCACGATCGTTTTCGCCTTCACCGGCGTGGCCTTGTCGATGGGCATCTTTGGCGCATTCGCCAATCTGGTCGGGCCCTCTGTGGTACGGCCCGAACGCGCCCTGTTCACGGTCAATACCTTCATCGCCATCATTGGCCTGACCGGCATGGTGGTGAACAATGCGATTGTCCTGATCGACTTCATCAATGCCCGTAAAGGCAGCGCCCCGCTGCCCGAGGTCCTGCGCCGTGCCAGCCATTTGCGTCTGCGCCCGATCCTGCTCACCAGCATCACAACCATGGCTGGCATGCTGCCGACCGCGATTGGCATTCCTGAATTCAGCCTGACCTGGAGCCCGATGGCGATGGCCTTCGTGACCGGCTTGGGCCTCTCGACGGTGCTGTGTCTGGTGGTAGTGCCCGTGCTCTACGAGCTGCTCGATCGCTGGGTCGGACGGGTGCGCGGCTGGCGTCGTAAGGACGTTGCGACTGCGGCCTGACTGGTGTTCCACCGGGCATCAGAAGCGGCTGATCACCGCCACCGCGGTGTCCGCCCGACGATTGGCGTCGTCACGCACCGCTACGCCGCGCGCGCCGTCGAGGCCGATGAGATCGACCACGCGGATGCCCAGCCGACTGCAGGCATCGCAGAAATCAGCGATCGAACACGGGCGTAGAACCGGGGCGTTTGACCACTCGCGGCCCGCCGCCAGCACCGGGGCTCGACCGTCGTGGGCCAAGGCTTCGCGGTGGCGCCAGTGGCCGAGGTTGGCGAAAGACACGATGCCCAGTCGGCCCACGCGCACCATCTCGCCAAGCAGGCGTTCCACATCCACCACCGCCTGGAGGGTATGCGAGAGCACCACTACATCGAACTGGCCGGTGGCGAAATGTTCAAGCCCGTGGTTGAGGTCGCCCTGGACCACGTCCAGGCCGCGACTGACGGCAGCAGTGATGGCGCGCAGATCCAGTTCGACCCCAAGCAGCCGGCCGGCGTCACCGCGCGCCTTGAGCCGCGCCAGCAAGGCCCCTGAACCACAGCCCAGGTCAAGCACACCGGCCCCGGCTGGGATCAGCTCAAGGATGCGGTCAAGATCGCTGCGCCGGGCATGAACCGCTGTAGGTGCGGCGGGCGGAGCGTTGTGCGGCTCGACCATGCGACCCTGGCGACAGGCGAGAAATGCGGCGATCAGCGGACCAAACTCATTGATCTCCGGTTCGAGCAGGAAGGCATCGTGCCCGGCGCGGGTGCTGATCTCAACATGGCTCACCGGGCGGCCGGCAGTGATCAGGGCCCGGACCATGGCAGCGGACTGCTCAGGCGGAAACAGCCAATCGGTGCTGAAGGACACCACCAGCCATGGGCAGTGGCTGGCGGCGAATGCGCGGGCCAGCAGTTCGGTGGTAGCCCCGAGGTCGAACAGGCCTAAGGCCAGGGACAAGCGCAGGTAGCTATTGGCATCGAAACGCTCAACGAAACGCCCGCCTTGGTAAGCTAGGTAAGAACCGACTGCGAAGCGCACCTCGAAGGGTGTGTCGACCGGGCGCGGGCGCAGGCGTTCGGCATCGAAGCGCGCCGCCATCGCCTCGCGCGACAGGTAGGTGATGTGGCCGAGCATGCGCGCGATGGCCAGGCCGGTTTCTGGTCCGCGGGGTTGGTTATAGTAACGCCCACCGTGGAAATCGGGGTCGGACAGGATGGCATTGCGCGCCACCACATCGAAGGCCAACGCCTGGGCGCCGAGCCGTGCCGCAGTGGCCAAAAGCACGACTGAGCCGACGCGTTCAGGGTGCATGGTGGCGAGGGCCATCGCCACCATCCCACCCATGGAACCACCGACCACCGCTACCAGACGGGCAATGCGCAGGTGGTCGAGGAGCAGCGCCTGAACCATCACCATGTCGCCTACGGTGATGGTGGGAAACCGATCAGCCCAAGGTTGCCCCCCAGCCGGGTCAGGGCTCGCCGGGCCGGTGGTACCGCGGCAACCGCCCAGCACGTTGGCGCACACCACTGCCAGCGTATTGGTATCCAGATGTCGGCCGGGTCCGATGAGGTCCTCCCACCAACCAGGATCGTCGTCGGGGGTATGGCGAGTCACATGGCTGTCGCCGGACAGGGCGTGGCACACCAGCACGACGTTGTCACGCGCAGGGGTCAGCGTTCCGAATACTTCGAAACACACGGTGATGGCCGGCAGGATCGCACCCAATTCCAGGCGATGCGGGCCGGGAAGAGTCAGGCTCTGGGCGTGGGCCAGGGGTCGTCCGCTGCGCACCGCATCACTTGAAGAAAACGTATTGTCAGTCATCGCTGCGGCGGGAGGGTAGCGCACCCTTCTCCTCAGTAAAACACCTATACAGGGAAAGCCGGTATGCCGCTCAGCCGCGAGATGCCCGGATATGGTATCCGAAAGGCTTGGGCTATTTCAGCGCACGTGCGCTACCCCCTGGGCGGGCCCGCAGCCGAGCCCTCTGGGCTGGAGCCTCTATGCCTGCTACCTCACCGACTCGTTCAGGGCGAAGAAGGTCATGGTCGGTCTCGCGGCAGCCCGGGCCGAAGCCAAGCGGGCCTGCTGCTGCACCCGCCGACCCTGGTGACCGACACCGGCGTTAGCTTCACCGCCCCAGGCGTTCAACCCAAACGTCGCGGTTGATGGTACACAGTGAGTGGTTCATGGTTTCGAGCCACGGTTGTGCAGCGCCGGTGGCGTTCACCCGTTGGGTACGCGGATACAACGCTGCAACTCACGGTGTCGGAACCATCAACCTTTAACCTGTCGCCGTAGGGTCGGCCCTTTCAGGCCGCCCCCGGCACGGATCCGTACGGGCGGGTTTCCCGCATACGGCTCTTCCATCAGGTTCTGACGAGTTGGCTGCGATGTGGATAGGGATGTAAGATGCGTGCTGGTGGGATCCATAACCCGGCGATGGTGCGCATGCGCGCCCACGTCAGCGTTTTGGCTTTCTGGCTGCGGCGGCGGAGCGCTCTGCGCCATGCTTCCACCACCAAATCCCGGAACCTGCATATGGCCACGCTATTGGTCGGGATGGCATGATAATTCATCCATCCACTCACGACTCGCCGCAGCCATGTGCCCTGTTCCCGTATTGGTTGTGATCGCATGTTCATCAGGGTACTCCCAATCTCCCGCACCTTTTCGCCGAGTCGCTTGGTCATTGGACAATGCGCATTGGACAATGGACACGCACTAAATCGCCACTCGAAATTCAAACGAGCCCCGTCCGTCCGCAACGTGTCCTTCCCGGCCTTCTGCGTTGATCGTTGATGTTCACGAGGCGGTACATATGGGCACTTCGACCCTATGCGTCAACGCCCCCTCGGCAATCTCTCGGTCGCTGACGTTGGCGTCTTGCGCTATCGTGGCTCAGGCAGTCGCCGGTCGCAATCGATCGGCCTGATATAGGCCCGC
>JBILDK010000011.1:0-17957 GCA_044352625.1 Planctomycetota bacterium | reverse complement strand
GGCGGGCCGACGGCGAACCGAACGCGGCTACTGATCGCGGTGGTGCTGTTGTGCGTCTGGGCGGCCTGGGATGGGTTGGTGGCGGGCACCGGCGCGTGGTGGTTCCTGCTCTCGGGCGCCCTCGGTCTGGGGCTTGGAGACTATTGCCTCTTTTGCGCCTACGAACGGCTCGGGGCGCGGCTGCCGGCGTTGTTTACGCATTGTCTCGCGGCTCCGCTGGGGGCCGCCCTGGAGTGGGCGTGGCTGGGCAATGCCCTCACCGCGTCAGAGGCCCTGTGCATCGCCCTCATCCTCATCGGCGTGCTCATCGCCCTCGCCCCGGACCAACGCCCGGCGGTGTCCGGCACCCGCGCCCGCTTCTGGGCCGGGTGCGCCTTCGGGGTCGGCTCGGCCTGCGGACTGGCGCTGGCGGCGGTCACCAGCCGCATGGGCTATGCGGTGGCCATCAGTCAGGGCCAGCCGATGCCGTGGAATGACGCGGCGTTCTGGCGCAATATCGGCGGCCTGGCGGTGATGCTGGCGGGGGTTCCGGTGGGCCTTGTCCTGCACCACGCCACTGGCCGCCTCGATCGCCAGCGCCCGGCGCGCAACTGGCGCGGCGCCATCCCCTGGCTCATCGCCACCGCCCTCGCCGGGCCGACCGTGGGCGTGGCGTTTTACCAACTCGCCTTGTCCCAGGTGAAGGCCGGCGTGGTCCAGGCGGTACTGGCGCTGATCCCGCTGCTGGTCATCCCGCTCACCTGGTTGGTGGAGGGCGACCGCCCGACCCGGCGCAGCCTGCTCGGCGGCGCGGTGGCGGTGTGCGGCGTAGTCATCCTGGTGCTGTGGCGCTAGCTCCAGGGGTTGACGACAAACGCTCCACAATCGGCAAAATCGTCAACATTGCGGGTGGCGATCGCCAGTCCGCGCACGATGGCGGTCGCCGCGACCAAACCATCGGCTACGGCAAGCGGACGCCCCATGCGTTGCCGGGAGGCGTGCAATTCCCCCCACGCTCGCGCGGTGGGTTCGTCGATGGCCAGGCAACGGTCGCCAAACGCGGCACGCTGCCGGGCCAGCCAGGCGACCAGGGCCCGTCGCCGGGCACCCTCCTCCAGCAGGCAGATGCCCGTCTGCAACTCGCCAAGGACGATGACGCTGGTCCACATGTGGTGGCCAGGCACCTGCTTGAGCCAGGCCGTCACGCGTTCGTCCGGCTGTGGCCTTCCCGTCTCGGAGATGACACAGGTATCGAACACATACCCGTTCACCACGGCAGCGGCACACCCTGCACTGGGTCAGCCTGGCGCGGAGGCACCTCGGGGGGCCCGCCCAGAATCGCCACCAGGTCATCGCGCAACAGGTCCCAGGCGCTGAGCGCCGGCCCCACGGCCTGGGAGGACATCACGGGTACCACCAATGCCACCGGGTGGCCATGCCGGGTGATGGTCTGTGGCCCGGCACGCTCAGCTGCATTGACCACTTCGCTGAAACGGTTTTTCGCTTCCTGCAACTGCCAGATGGATGAATGGGTGTCGCTCATGTTTGCAATCTAGCTGATCTGGCCAGATTGGAATGGGCTCTTCATCGGGCTTTCGCCGCCCACGCCATCCACCGCTCAACATCGCTGCCGAAGTCCTCGCCGGTGGCCGTCGCCAGGGCCGTCGCGGCGGCCTCGCGCACGCTGCGGCTGGAGTGGCGCAGCGCGGCGATGAGGTCGGGTGTCGCAGCGAGGGCGTGGGCCTTGCCCGCGCCCAGGGCCTGGACCGCCGCGAGGGCGAGTTCGGGCGTGGCGGCCTTGTCGTTGGCGATGGCGCGCAGCGCGGGCAATCCGGCCGGATCGTGGATGCGACCGAGGGCTTCGACCAGCGCCAGCCGGGTGCGGGCCTCGCGCTCGCTGCTAAGAGTCGCGGCGAGGTCTGAGGCCGCCTCGCGGGCTTCAAGTCCACCGAGGCAGCGGGCGGTATCAGCGCGGATCCCGGGGTCCTTGGCGGCGAGCTGCGCGGCGATGGGTTTCCACGGCACCGGTGTGGTGGCGGCGATGGTCGCCAGGCTGCGCCCGGCGCTGCGCCGTACTCCGCCGTCCGGGTCGGACAGCGCGGCGGTGAGCGGGGCCACGGCGCCGGGCCCGCCGATGCGGCCCAGGTCATAGGCGGCGGTGGCGCGGGTATCGGGTTCGCTGGCGGTGAGGCGCTCAGCGATCACCGCGGTGGGTTCCGGCGGGGCCGCCTCGGACCGCTCCATGCGTTCGGACAGCTCATCCAGCTCGCGTTGGCGGTCGGCCACGGCGCGGGTCGCGGCGCCGGCGGCGGCCATGGCTGAGCCGGCGCGGCCACCAAGGCCATAGACGGTGAACACGGCCTGGGTCGAGCGCAGGCGTTCCAGCGCCCGAGCGGCAGCCGCGCCGACGCCGGCATCCTGGTCGCCCGCCAAACGCACCAGCCGGGCCATGGCCGGGCCGACCATGGTGGGATCGCCGGCCCCCAGGGCGTCGATCACCGCGATGCGCGTCGTCGCCGGCACGCCGCCATCCGCGGCAACCAAGGTGAGGGCGTCGGCGCCATCGGCGCGGTCGAGGGCCAGGGCGGTGCCGACGAGCGCGCGGACCGTGTCCGGCTCATGCGTGCGGCAGGCGTTGGCCAGGGTGCGCGATCCGGCGCTGGCGTCCTGGGCCTTGGGGCCGAGGGCGAACAACTCAGAGAGGGCCGCGGAGCGGGTTGCAGGTTTGGTGCCGGTGGCACTGGCGAGGGTGATCAGGGCCGGGCCGGCGCTGGCGTCTCCGGCCTTGCCCAGGGCGAGGGCGGCGGCCTCGGCGGCGGCCTCGCCAGCGTCAAGTCCGGCGCGCAGCACCGCCAGGGCGCGGTCGCGATCGCCAGAGGCGACCTGGCCCTCGGCCACCGGGGCCGCGACCGCGAGCACCGCAGCGCGGGCGCGTTCAGGATCCCCGCTGGCCACCTCGCGCGCGGCGCGGGCGTACAGGTCGTCGCGGGTCAGCACCACGGTCAGGGCGATGGCGATGGTGAGCAGGACCACCAGGGCGGCGGCGAGGCCCGTCAGCAGACGTGGTTTGCTGCGCAGCCGTCGCCACATCCGCACCGGGGCGGCGACGGCCTTGGCCTCAACCGCCTCGCCGGCGAGCCAGTGGCGCAGATCCGCGGCCAGCGCGGCTGCGGTGGCGTAGCGTGCCGCCGGGTCCTTCTCCAGGCAGCGCAGGATGATGGCGTTGATCGCGGGATCGACCTCGGCGGCGAGGCTCGCGGGTGCGAGCGGCTCGTCGCTGACCACGGCGCGGATGGTGTCGATCAGGGTGTCGCCGCCGAAGGGCCGCCGCCCGGTGGCGAGTTCGTAGAGGATCACGCCCAGGGCGTAGACGTCGGTGCGGCGGTCGATGGCCGTGGTGTTGCCGCGAGCCTGTTCCGGGCTCATGTAGGCCGGCGTGCCCTGGACGATGCCCGAGAGCGAGCGGAACGAGGCTTCGCCGCTGACATCCTTGGCCAGGCCGAAATCCATGACGATGGGCCGGTCCGCCTCGTCGACCATGATATTCGCGGGCTTGAGGTCGCGGTGCACCAGGCCGTGTTCGTGGGCGTGCTCCAAGGCATCGCACACCGGCAGCAGCAGCGTGACCAGATCCGCCAGACTGCGCTCGCCCCCGATCAGGGCGCTCAATTCACGGCCTTTGATCAGGTCCATGGTGAAATAGTGGCGGCCATCGATCTCGCCGGCGTCGTGCACCGCCACGATGTTGGGATGGCGCAGTTGCCCGGCGGCGCGGGCCTCGCGCACGAAGCGGCGGATGGCGTCGGTCCCCGCGAGGTCGCCAGCGATCATCACCTTGAGCGCGACCCGGCGCTTGAGCCGCGGATCGACGGCGATGTAGACCACGCCCATGCCGCCGCGGGCCAGTTCGCGCTCGATGCGGTACGGGCCGAACGCGGCGCCATCGGCCATGCCGCCGGCCACCGCCGGAGCGTCGCCTACCAGTAACGTCGCCTGCGAGAGCGGGTCTGGGGCGGTTTTCTGGGCTAGCGGCGTGACCATGGTGGCAGCCAGCGCCGAGGGTGGTGCCAAGACCAGGGTCTGCTGGCAGCGCGGACAGGGGCGCGCAACGTTGGGATCGGCGGTGGTGGGTTTGGAACGCGCCCCGCAGGCGCGGCAGGCGAAGATCACCGGATTGCCCAGGGCCAGCACTCCGCCGCAGGCCGGGCACGGCGGAATCGAACCGGTGGCGGGTTGGTCGAGGGCGGCGCGCTCGCCGCACAATCCACAGGTCAACGTCACGGTGCTCATGGGCGGCTCCCGGGCCCAAGGTAGGACGCAGGTGGTCGGGGCGCAACCGCCTGGGTGATGGCTTTCTCAGCGTATCTCATACCTTGCACCTGAACGTCATTCACGAGCCAGGAGCCTATTCATGAACAAGTTGAAATGGGGTAACGAATACAGCATCGGCATCCGCGAAATCGATGATCAGCACCGTGAGTTCATCACCATCATCAACAAACTCATCTGGGCCGAGGACAATCACTATCCCATCGAGCTGGGGGCGCGGTTCATCCACGAACTGGTCAAGTACGCCGAGTTTCATTTCGTGTGTGAAGAGAACATGATGTACCTCCATGCATATGAGGGCCTGCCCGCCCAGGTCGCCGAGCACGGCAAGCTCATCCGCATCATGCAGATGAAGTACAACGAGTTCCGCGCTGGCGCGAGCAGCTATGAGTCGGTGTGCAAGTTCGCCTTCATGTGGCTGATTTCGCACACCACCGAAGAGGATAAACGCTTCGGCGAATTCTTCCTCAAGAACGTGGGCAACGCCGGCAAGGGTTGAGCGCTCTCCGCGCTCAACCCCGCGAGGTGCCGCCGCGGGTCGCGTCGAGCAGGTCGGCGGCTTGATGTTGCAGTTTGCGCGCTGCGCCGTCGGTTGCGTCGGCCGAGCGCAGGGTTTCGCCTGTGGCTGCGGCCAGGGCGGTGGCGGTGGAGCTGAGCATGAGAATATCGTCGATGGCGTTGGCGGTGTTGCGATTCATCTCGTTAGTGGTTGCTGCCTGCTCCTCGACCGCGGCCGAGACGGTCTGCTGCATGGCGCTGACCTGCTGAGTGGCTTCAGTCACCACCAATAGGCGCTGACGAATGGCGGCGGTGGCCTGCTGTACGCCCTGGGCCTGGGCGACGATGCCGCTGGCAGCCTGCTGGGTTTGCAGGGCAAGGTTCTTGACCTCGGCGGCGACCACGGCGAAGCCGCGTCCGGCGTCGCCGGCGCTGGCAGCCTCGATGGTGGCGTTGAGTGCGAGCAAATTGGTGCGCCCGGCGATGGCCTGGATGGTGGTGATGACGCTGCCGATCTGCTCGCTGGCGGTCGAGAGGGCCAGCATGGTCGGAGCCATTTCATCCACCGCCCTGAGGGTGCGGTTGCCGGCGGCGGTGGCATCGCTGGCGGTGCGCGCGATTTCGCTGATCGAGGCGGTCATCTCGACCGTGGCGGCGCCGATCGCTTGGACATGTACAAGCAGGGTATGGGCTGAGCCGGCAATCTGCTCGGCCTCGCTGCGGCGACTTTCGGCCGAGCCGCGCAGATCCTTGCCGATGGTCACCAGGCTGGCGCTGGCGACGGCCACTTCGTCGGCCTTGATCGTCGCCAGTTCAAGCATGCGTTGCATGCGGTCGAGGGTGCGGTTGACCGCGTTGGCCAGGCGCCCGATTTCGTCGGCACTGCTCGCTTTGAGCCGGCTATCGTGATCGCCCTTGGCCATGGCTTCGAGCACCAGCACCGTGTGCGCCAGCGGTCTGACCACCAAGCGGCGCAGAACCAGGATGGTTGCCAGCACCAGGACGCCCTGGACCAGCGGGATGAAGATGAGCAGTGCCACGGTGAGTTGGCGCTGCTGGGCGAGCAACGGTCCGCGATCGACCAACAATTGGACGGTACCGAGGAGTTGGTCCTCGCGCATCACCGGCACCGAGCGCATAATGCCATCCGCGCTGGGCAGGGCGGTGGCCGCGCCCAGGGTGTCGCCCTGCCGGCTGCGGCCAAGGAAGAGGTCGGCGCTGCTCGCCTCGCCATTGAATATCAGGATCGCCACCACCTCGGGATCGGCGAGTTCGGCGTCGGTGATGGCCTGGGCGCCAGCCTGATCGGTGTTCCACAGCGGTGCAGCGGTGGCGAGGGCCAGACGCATCGCGGTGAGTTCGGCCTTGGCGGTCAGGGCCGCCTGGGCGTGTCCGCGCAGGTAGAGCAGCAGCCCCACCCCCGCAGCCGCAAGGACCAGGGTGCTGACCACGACCACGGCGACAGCGATCTTGGCCGAGACCGTCCGGCTCAACTCGGTGAACATGGGTTACTTTTTCCAGTCAGTCTGGCCGTACGCAGTCAGGATGGTGGCCAATTCGCCGGAGGCGCGTAGGGCGGCGGTACCGTCAGAGAGGATCTTGGCCAGTTTTCGGCCGCGGTCGGTGGGTGAGAAGGCGATGGACAGGGGGAATCCAGCTCCGGCTTGGCCTGCCTGGCGTAAATGGGCGAGTTCGATCTTGGCCCCGCCCGCCGCAGCCTGAATGACGCTCCAGTCCTCAATGAACAGGTCGAGGCGCTTTTTGGCCAGCATGCCGAGGGCCAGTTCGGTCGGCTTGTCGCCCTTGAGGCTCTGGATCTTCTGGGGGTTGGTGGCCAACCACTCCATGAAGGAGTTGCCCTGGAGGTCCTGCCCATAGTCGTAGTCGGGGATGGTGCCGATGCTGAGTCCCTTCAGGCTGTCGAGTCCGGCGTAGGTCCAGGTGCTGGCCGCCGGGGTGACAAAGACCGGACCCCAGAAGCCCTGGGCCTCGTCGGGGAAGGCCAGCGTGTCGCTCTCGCCTTTGCTCGTCCCGATGGCGCCGTCGATGCGACCGGCTTCGACCTCGTCCAGGGTGCGGCTCCAGGGCATGACCTGGTAGTCCACCGTGTAGCCAGCGGCGCCAAACACTTTGTGTGCAATCACCACCATCGAACCAGGCTTCTCAGACCCGGGAATTGCGTTGAACGGAGGATAGATGTCGGCGCGGAGGGTGACGGTTTCTGCGGCAACAAGGAGTCCGCCGCAGAAAACTGCAAGAAAGTATCGCATAGGAGGAACCCCGGGGTTTGAACAAGGGGCACATCACAATCGGTCTGTCTGCAAGAACGTAAACGATGGTCTGTTGTGAAGCATGGATTCGCCCCTTCCCTCTGCGGCTCAGGGCATGGGATATCCATCATGTCCTCCTTTCTTCGCTTCCAGGCCGTGGCCGGACCCAGCGCGCGACTGCGCGACGAGGCCCTGGCACCTCTGGTGACGGCATGGACCGGTGCGGTGAAGCGTGTGGTCGAGCCCGACCGTCCTGGGGACATCCTGGTGGATCTCGACACCCCGAGCCTGTTCGGCGACAGCGCTGCGACCTTGTGGGTGGTGCGCGCAGACGCGGCATGGCTCAAGACTCATGGCGCACTGTTCGCGCCCCTGGTGGGTTCCCAGGCGGTTCACGGCGCACTGGTCCTGGTGACGGACGAGCTGGACGGGCGTAGCGCCTTGGCCAAGTCGCTGCTCAAGGCCGGGGCTCTGGTCAGCGCCGACCTGCCGCCCAAGAGCGAGGAGGCGTGGCTGCGGGAACGCCTGGTGGCGATCCACCCCCCCGGCGCCAGCGACCTGCGGGCGGTGGTGGCGGCGCTGCTCGACATCCACGGCGCCGATGCCGATGCCCTGCTTGGGGCCTGTGAATTGCTCGCCTTGTACCACGACGACCGGCCCATCACCCCCGCCGGGGTCCAGGCGTTGTTCGCCGGCGTGGCTGAAAAACCCGTGTGGGAGGTCACTGGAGCGATCCTTGACGGTCAACCGCGCCGCGCACTGGAACTCATCCGCGCCGGCCGCCTGGGTCCGGAGCAGGTCCTTGGGGGCCTCGCCGCCGAGGTCCGCCGGCTGCTTGCCTGCTGCGCCACCCCGGACGACGCTGCGGCGGCGCAGCTGGTGGGGGCGAAGGGAAAACCCAATTTATACTATGCCCGTCGCCGGGCCGCAGCCTTGGGGACGGGCCCGCTGTTGCGGCTGCTCAACGGGGTGGTCCAGGCCGCCCGTCAGGCGCGGCGGTCAGGCGCCGATCCCGAGCTGGTGATCGAGGTGCTAGTGCTTCACGCACAGCGTGTCGTGCGGCCCGCCCGGCGCTGATTTCAGGTGGCACAACCGGGGCGGAACGCCATAACCGTACGCCGCTGCCGCACGGGCAGCGAATGGGGCCGGCATGAACGTATTCTTCTGTGACGTCTGCGGCGTCCGGGTCACGGACGTGGACCTCAAGAGTGGTCACGGAATGCGGCAGCGGCACGATGTTATTTGCGCCACCTGCCTCGAAATGGGTCACGGCAAGGGCTGGGCCGAAAAGGCAGGGCTCTCCGCGCGCAGTGCGGTTGTCATCACTGACAAGACCCCGCGTCCGGCAGATCCAGCGGCCCGCCTCGATGTCCCGCGTGACCGCGCTGCCACCATCGACAATAGTGCGCCAGTGCCTGCGTCTGCGTCGGTACCGACCCCAGCGCCAGTGCCTGCTGCCCCGGAAACCGCGGGCGATCTTGACGGGCTGGCGGCGAGCTTTGCCGCCATGTCTGTCACCCCGGAACGCCCAGGGCAGGTTGATGAACCGTCTGATTCCGCTCCTGCGCCCCAGGGCGGCAAGGCCGACACCGAGCCGGGCATCGAGGTTGATGAGTTGCCTGCCGCATCCGGTCGGCGCAGCACCAGCGGACGGCTCAAGTCCCCCAGCAGCAAGGTTGGCAGCCCTGGCAGTGCCCGCACGCCCAAGCCATCTGGTGGCAAGGCGGCAGATTCCGAGCGTCGCGCCACCGCGCCGTCTTCGGCCAACACCCCGGTGGTAAACCCGACAGCGGTCGAGACGTGCGTCGATTCGTCCAAGAAAGCCACCAGTTCGACCAAGCGCACCAAGGTGACGAAGAGCGTGCGTAAGCCAGGCGGCATCCCGCGGGTGGTGCTGGTGACGATCGCGGGTGTGCTCCTCATCGTTGTCGCCGGTCTTGGCATCATGGCCACGACGGGGGTATTCAGCGGGTCAAAACAGGCTCGTGTATTCGACCCCAAGGAGGCCCGTGACCGCCTCACGGAGGCTCATAAGGAGGCCAAAGTGGCGTCGTTCAAGGACCCACACGAGGCTACCGACGCCCAAGTCGAAGAAGCGATCAGCAAGATCCGCGACATGCAGGCGGCCATGAGCCAGTTTGAGAAGGCGGTCAGCGGCCAGTGGTCAGAAAGCCAACTTGGGACCCACCTGTCCAATCTGGGCTACGCCGATGTCATGGGCAAGATGAAGATGTGGAATGATGAGAAAGCCAAGCGCGGCCAGCGCATGAAGTGAGCGGCGGTCACGTAGAAACCGGAGTTGGCCCACGCGCCGCCGCCCTCACGGCCTTGTGCAGGCTGGAGGCTGGCGACGGAGGTTTTTTAGTAGAATCCATGGATCTGACCCCGCTTGAGCCGCGGGATCGCGGCTTGGCCCGGGAACTCGTGCTGGGGGCCGAGCGTTTCGCGTTGCTTTACGATACGGTAGCCGATCGCTTCCTGCGCCCAGGGCCGCAGCCTGCGCCATTGCGTGCAGCCCTGCGCCTCGGGGCGCATCAGTTGTTGGCGCTGGATCGGGTGCCGCCCCATGCGGCGGTCGCGACCACGGTGGGCGCCCTGCGCGCTTGCGGCTACGCGGGTTTGGCAGGGGTGGCCAACGCGGTGCTGCGGCGACTCTCCAGCCTGCGCCGTGAGCGTGGCGGCGAAGGTCCCCTTGGTCGGCTGGCCCCGGCGGACGTGCCCGAGGCGGTCCACCTGCGCCATGCCCTGCCCCGGGTGTTGGTCGAGGATCTGCTGCCGGTGCTGCCCACCGGCACGGAGGCCGACTGGGCGGCGCTCAACCATGTGCCGCCCCTGTGCACCCGCAGCCGGCCTGGCCTGGGCCCGCTGCCCGGGCGTTCGATCCTGCGTCAAGATGGTCCGTGGACCTGGTGGGACGATCCCGACGAGGCTCTCGCTGGCCCGGTGGCGGATGGTCGTGCCCGGGTCCAGGACCGCAGTCAGGGCTATGCCCTGGAGGCCGCCCGGGTGCGCCCCGGTGAACTCGTGGCTGATCTGTGCGCCGCCCCAGGGGGCAAGAGCATCGCCTTGGCCGAAGCCGGGGCCCGCGTGATCAGTGCCGACGTGGATGTGTGGAAATGCCGCGACCTGATGGAGCAGGGCCTGGCGACGCTATGTGCCAATGGCCACGCTCCGGCCCTCGTCCCGGGCGCCTTCGACGTGGTGGTGGTTGATGCGCCTTGTTCCAACACCGGCGTCCTGGCCCGACGGCCCGAGGCCAAGCGGCGCTACACCCGCGCCGTCGCCGCGAGTCTGGCGCGACTTCAGGCTGAGCTGCTGACGGCAGCTGCCGCCTTGGTCAGACCGGATGGTCGGCTGCTCTACGCCACCTGTTCACTGACCCCCGCCGAGAACCAGGGGGTGACCCACCGCCTCGACGGCTGGCGGGTGTTGGCCGAACATCGCGCATGGCCCGACGCCTGGCAGGCGGGTGGCTACGCCTGCGTGTTGGTCCGCGTCTAGGCTGTCGCAGTCCTGCACAGCTTGCGCGCGCGGGTTTCGTGCGTCATCATTACCCAGATGCGTCCCCCGCGCGTGCCTTGGATCATGGCTGGCCTAGCCGCTGCTGGCGGCATTGCCGGACTACTCACCGGCAATGCATTGGTGCCGAGTCTGGCGGCCCTGGCCGTGGCCCTGACCGCCGTCGCGGCCCGTCCGCGGGCCATCCCCCGCGAAGAAGAGATCCTGCCCCTGGTGGCGGCCTCGGCGCCGGTGGGGATCGTGGTCACCGATCCGCGCCAGCCCGACAACCCCATGATCTGGGTCAACGACGCGTTCTGCCGGATGAGCGGCTATCGCCGCGACGAGGTGTTGGGGCACAACTGCCGCATGTTGCAGGGCGGGGCCAGCCAGCCAGCTCTCAGGGGATTGCGCGCCGCAATCGACTCAGGACGGACCTACCGCTGCCGGTTGCACAATCGGCGCAAGGATGGCAGCGGATTCTGGAATGATCTCACCGTTACCCCCATCCCCGGGGCCGATGGTCGGCCCCGTTTCTTCATCGGGGTCCAGGTCGATGTCACCGCCGAGGTCAAAGCCCAGGGACGGATCACCGTCCAGGGGGCGCGCTACCGCAGTCTGTTTGCAGCTCTGGCCGAGGGCGTGATGGTGCAGGATGCCGGGGGCCGCATTTTTGAGCATAATCCGGCTGCCGCCCACATCCTCGGCCTGAGTGACGACCAACTTGCCGGGCGGACCTCGATCGATTCCGCGTGGCATTGCGTGCATGAGGACGGCACGGAGTGGCCGGGGTCCGACCATCCCGCCATGGTCTGTCTGCGTACCGGCGAACCGGTGCCCGCCCAGATCATGGGGGTGCAGCGCAGCGATGGCTCACTGGTGTGGATCCAGCTGACCAGCCGGCCAGTGGACGAGTCTGGGGTGCGCACCGTTGTGACCTCGTTTGCTGACATCACCCAACGCAAGGTGGTCGAGGCCGAATTGCGTCAGGCGATGACCGTGGCTGAGGCGGCGGTACGCGCCAAGAGCGAGTTCCTCGCCACCATCAGCCACGAGATCCGCACGCCGATGAACGGCATCATCGGCATGTCAGGATTACTGCTCGACGATGCGCACCTTGATGAGCGGCAGCGCGACTGCGCGCAGACGGTGCGCACGTGCGCCGATGGTCTGCTGGACCTGGTCAATGACCTGCTCGATTTCAGCAAGATCGAGGCCGGTCGGATGGAAATCGAAACCGTGACCTTCGATCCGCTCCAGGAATGCGAGGATGCGCTCGCCCTGATCGCTGGGCGGGCCGAGAGCAAGGGCCTGATTCTGGTGCTCGATGCCGATCCTAAGCTGCCGCAGAGGGTCACCGGAGACCCAGGCCGCATCCGCCAGGTGCTGCTCAACCTGGTGGGCAATGCGGTGAAATTCACGCTCAGCGGGTCGGTCGTGGTGCGTTTGAGCCTGGGCGCCGGTCCAGGCGGGATGACCTGGCTGTCACTCGAGATCGAGGATACCGGGGTGGGCATCCCGGCCGACGTTCTGCCGCGCTTGTTCACCCCGTTTACCCAGGCGGATGCTTCGACCACCCGGCGCTTTGGCGGAACCGGCCTGGGGCTCGCCATCACCCGTCGTCTCGTCGAGGCGATGTGTGGAACCGTCACCATTACCAGCGAGCTCGGGGTCGGGACCACCTTCCGCTGCACCATTCCCGTCGGTATCGTGATCCTGGCTGAGGACCCCGAGGTGCCGGTGCTGGGGCCGGATCCGGTGCTGCTTGCCGGTGTGCCGGTGGCGACGGCGGCCCTCGCCCGTCGCCTGGGTCACTGGGGGGGGGAGACGGTGGCGGTGGGCGGGGCGGCGGCTGCGGCTGCCTGGCTGGCGGCCAATCGGTGTGGCCTGGTCATCGCTGGCCCAGGGCTTGAGGGCGATCCGCTCGTCCTGCTCGCGGCGCGGCCAGCCGGGATTCCTGCCATCCTGCTCGCACCCCAGGCCGGCCGGCCCGGCGCCGAGCGGCTGGCCGAGGCGGGCATTGGGGCGGTTCTCGGGCTGCCCCCGCGGGTCGAGGCCCTGGCCGAAGCAGTCGCGATGGTCCTTGGTCGGCCCATGGCCAGCCGCGCACGGGGCGGCATGACCGCACTGCCGCACCTCGTCGGCCGGGTGCTGGTGGCCGAGGACAACGCTGTGAACCAACGGGTGGTGCTGGCCATGCTTGCGCGCCTCGGTCTGACCGCTGATGCCGTGGGCAACGGCCAGGAAGCGGTCGCGGCCGTAGGCAATCTGCCCTATGATCTGGTGCTGATGGATTGCCAGATGCCGGACATGGACGGATATGCCGCCACTGCCGCGATCCGCGCCCGCGAGACAGCCGGCCGTCGCTTGCCGATCATCGCCCTGACCGCAGATGCGATCGAGGGTGTCAGGGAACGTTGCTTGGCCGTGGGCATGGACGCCTACCTCACCAAGCCCATTCGCCATGCCGATCTGGTGGCGCTGCTCCAGTCCCGCCTACCAGCGGGCAGCGGCAATCCGAGCTCGACCTCGGGCCGAACGCAGCTCGCCGCCGTCCCCTGCGATCGGGCGGTCATCATGCGTTTGGCTGAGGAGATCGGCTATGAGGCCGGCACGCTGCTGCCCGAGATCTGTGCGGCCATGGCGGTCGATGTGGCTAGTCTGATGACGGCGAGTGCAGCGGCCCTGGCAGCGGGGGATCACGCGACCATCGCCCGCGATGCGCACCGCCTCAAGGGCCAGGCCCTGACCCTCGGCCTGGGTGAGCTGGTGGGGATGGCTTCCGGCCTCGAACGTGCCGCGAACGAAGATGGAGTGGATTTGGCGGTACGGATAGCCGCTCTGGGGCCGGCCTGGGAACGGGCCAGGACGGCGCTCGCCGCAGCGGTGGCGCAGGCTCTCAGTGTCCCGCCCGCCATGCCGCCATCCGGTCGATGAGCGGGGGCGGGAAACCTAAACAACGCAATGAACCGTAGACTTCAGGCGGGGTTCACAGGATGGGGAGGATGGGAAGGATGGAATTCACCGGGACCTTCGACGGCTTCATCCTCCCCATCCTCCCCATCCTGTTCCTTTTTTCGAACTAACCCAGCGGGTGAGCGCGGAACATGTTCGATAGCTCTGAATCAACGACTGATGCATGCCCCTTGGCCGAGTCCATTGCGTAAACGCACGCAGCCGCCGGGTATCCGGCGGCTGCGATGACGACGACGGCCAGGGGGCCGAAATCAGGCGGTCTTGATGTTGCGCACCTTGGGCAGGCAGAACACGCTGTTCTTGCCCTCGACCCACTTGTCGTCGGCTTTGAGGCGCTCAAGGCGCTCGGCGCGGGACAGGACGTTGCGGTGCTTGGAGAAACCGCCCTTGGTGACGAAGCTGCTGTGGATGCTCATGGGAACCTCTGCCGGTGGGGTCGGGCTTTGTAGGGTCGCGCACGCGAAGGCAAGTCTCAAACCGCTGGACGGGCGGGGGAGGCCCGGTGCGCCTCCTGGATGCGGCCTTTGACGTTGCTCTCCAGGTGCTCGGCCTGCCACGCCAGCAGCCGGGCCACGGGATGGGCCGGGTCGGTGGGCGCGTCGGTCTTGAGCCGGGCGAGGACCTCCACCAGGGGCTCCTCGCGGTCGTGGTAGAGCTCGCGATAGACCTCGCGCAGGGCGCGGATGGCGTCCTTGGGGAAGCCGTCGCGCTCCATGCCGATGACATTCACGTTGATCGGCTCGGCCGGGTTGCCATTGACCATGAGGAAGGGCGGGACATCCACACGCACCCCGCTCATCCCGCCGACAAAGGCGAGTTCGCCGATGGTGACGAAGTGGTGTACGCCGGTCATGCCGCTGATAACAGCCTTGCGTCCGACCTTGACGTGACCGGCGAGCTGGGCGTTGTTGGCGATGACCACGTTGCGTTCCACCAGGCAGTCGTGGCCGATGTGGGCGTAGGCCATGACCAGGGTGTCGTCACCGACCGACGTGAGCATGCCACCCGTGGCGGTGCCCTTGCTGATGGTCGCGCATTCGTGGACGCGGACCCGCTCGCCGATGATCGTTTCGCTGTCTTCGCCTCGATATTTCAGATCCTGGGGATCGCTGCCCACGACGCAGCCGGGGAACAGGATCGACCCTGCGCCCAGGGTGGTGCGGCCATAGACGGTGGCGTGGTTGCGCAGCTCGACATGGGGGCCGATCCGCACGGGTCCTTTGACCACGCAAAACGGGCCGACGGTGGCGTCAGCGTGGACTTCAGCCTGGGGATCAACGACGGAAAGTGGGTGAATGGCCATAAGGGAAGCGTCTCGGAGGGGCGCAGCATTCCGCCGCTGCCGGGCAGCGCAAGCCACCGCGCGTATCGTGGCCCGCAGCCACGGGTGCGGACAGCCGATGACCGCATTGCACCGTCCGCCGAAGGCGGACACCGAACCGTGCGCGTAGCGCACACCGCACCGTTGCGTTTATCCGCCGCGTGCGCGCCAGACGCTGGGCGGGACGCCGACGTGGCGGCGGAACAGGGCGGTAAAGGTGAAGGGATTGGCATAACCGAGATCACCGGCGATGTCGGCCACGGTGCGTTCGGAGGTGAGCAGCGCGGCCCGGGCGCGTTCCAGGCGGCGGCGCAGGCGGTACTCGCCTGGCCCCTGGCCGGTGGCCGCCTTGAAGCGGCGGCGGAAGGCGTCGTAGCCCAAGCCTAGTTCCCTGGCCACCAAGCGCAGGTCGGGTCGGGCATCCTCGGCCAGCAGGCGGCAGGCCCGGTCCACGTCCAGATCGGGTAGGTCGGTGGGCTGCGCCTCGGTCCCCAGGAGACTGAACAGGAGCCCTTGCAGGCGCACCAGTTGAGCCGGCAGATCGCGGTCCGTGGCGCGGTCGAGGACCGTCACCGCCCGCCACAGCTCGCGCACCAGGGCGAGGTCGATGCCGGGCTGGCGCACCGGCCGGGCGGGATCGAGCAGGCCCATGTCGGCGAGCATGGCTGCGATGCGCGCGTCAAGGTGGACCCAGCACTCGGCCCAGGGCTGATCCGCTGCGATCAGCAGGCTATGCCGGACCCCGGCGAAGCGCTGGAACAGGCTGCCGGGGGCGATGGCGTGGTCGTGCCCGGCCATGGTGAACCGCGCCGAGCCGCGCAGGCACAGGACCGCGGAATAGGCGGCACGGGCCTCGTCCCGGGGATCCCAGCCCGCGGGCTTGACCATGAAGCCGCAGGCCAGCAGCACGCCTCCGGCCAGGGTCCGGTAAGACAGGTGGTTGGTGCACAGTCCGCTGGGCACGGTGGTCATGGGGGGAGTCTGCGGCTGACGCCAGAAATGATAGGCTCGCGCCCACCGCCGGGATGGACAATCGGGGGTCGGATAGGGTAGGCTGCAGCCATGACCGACCTCACCGTGCTTGACGATCCCACCGCCCTGGCCCGCCACCGCGAGCCGATGCATGCGCGCTGGACGCTGTCCACCGGCAAGGTCCTGTCCCTCGACGGCATGTGGGATTTTCATTACGCGGCGCGGCCGGCGGCGGCGCCCCAGGGGTTTGAGGATCCTGCCTTCGACCTTGCCGGCTGGAGCGTCCTGCCGGTGCCCGCCAACTGGGAATTGCACGGTCATGGCGAGGCGCTCTACCAGAACATCCGCTACCCTTTTCCCGCCAACCCGCCCTTGGCTCCAGAGGTGAACCCCACCGGCTCCTATCGCCGCTGGTTCGACCTGCCCACGGATTTCGCCGGTCAGCGGGTCTATCTGGAGCTGGGCAGCGCAGACAGCGCGTGCCATGTGTGGGTGAACGGGGTCGAGGTCGGCTACAACACCGACAGCAAATTGCCGGCGAGCTTCGAGGTTACCCGCCACCTGCATCCGGGCCGCAACCTGGTGGCGGTGCGGGTGTACCGCTGGCCGTCCTCGGCCTACCTGGAGAAGCAGGACTACTGGCATGTCTCGGGCCTACAGCGCAGCGTGCGCCTGATCGCCAAGCCCGCTGCCCACCTGCGCGACTGGTGCGTGTCGACCACCGCGCTGGCGGCGGACGGCAGCGCTACGGTCTGCGCCCGGGCGTGGATCACCCTCCTGCGCCCGGCCACGGCCACCCAGCCCAACGGCATGGTGCATTGGCCAGAGTGCGCCGCGTGGCGCATCTGCTTCCGCCTGCGTGACGATGCCGGTGCGCTGGTGGCCGAGGCCACCGCACCCGTGGCGCAGGAGACGCCGATGTACGGGGTCGGGAACAGTTGCCTGCACCAGGAGGCGATGAGCGCGGTGACGCTGTGGACCGTCGCCGGGGCGCGGCTGTGGTCGCCGGAAACGCCCACGCTGTACACCGTCGAGCTGGAACTGCTGGCCGCGGATGACCTCGTGGTCGATGCCGAGCACCAGCGCGTGGGCCTGCGTGTGGTGGCGATCCGCGACGGCATCCTCATGCTCAACGGCCGCCGCCTGGTGGTGCGCGGCGTCAACCGCCATGAATGGAACCCGTGGCGCGGCCGGGCGGTGACCGAGGCGGACATGCGTGCGGATATCGTCGCGATGAAGCGGCTGAATTTCAACGCGGTCCGGACCTGCCATTATCCCGATACCGAGCGCTGGTATGAGCTGTGCGACGAGCTGGGCATGGCGGTGGTGGACGAGGCGAACCTGGAAACCCACGGATTGCAGGCGCATCTCTCGCGCGATCCGCTGTGGGCCGGGGCCTATCTCGAACGGGTGGTGCGCATGGTGCTGCGCGACCGCAACCACGCCTGCGTGGTGGTGTGGTCCCTGGGCAACGAGTCGTTTTTCGGCCCGGGCCACGCGGCCATGGCGGCCTGGGTGCGGCAGGCCGATCCGAGCCGCCCGGTGCAGTACGAGAGCGGCGATCCCGGCGCGGCGGTCAGCGACATCCGCACGCCGATGTATCCGGGGCTCGACTGGGTGCGCCAGGTGATGACCGATCCGGCCGACCGCCGCCCGATGATCATGTGCGAGTACGCCTACGCCAAGGGCAACAGCACCGGCAACGTGCGTGAATTCTGGGACCTGGTGTGGGAGCAGCCGCGCTTCCAAGGCGGCTTCGTGTGGGACTGGGCCGACAAGAGCCTGGTGGTGCGCGATGCGGCCGGGGCCGAGCGCCACCGCTACGGCACCCCCGGCGGAGAAGCGGACGGCGTCGAACGCATGTGCCTCAATGGCGTGGTTGGTCCCGACCTGGTGCCGCATCCCGGCGCGTATGAACTCAAGCTGCACCAGTCGCCGGTGACGCTGGTGGTCGAGGACGCCGCGACCGGGCGCATCCGCTGCCATAACCGCCACCACACCCTGACCCTCGGCCATCTCGTTCTGGTCTGGCGCCTGCACGATGATGGGCTCACCGTGGCGGAGGGCCGGTGCGCCCTGCCGGAGCTCGTCGCGGGGACGTCTGGGGTGTTCAA